>VBOS01000251.1 GCA_005893185.1 Candidatus Eiseniibacteriota bacterium | reverse complement strand
CTCGTCGAGAAGACTCGCTCGGCCCCGGCGCCATGAGCCAGCTTGGCCGGGCAGTCGCCCGCGCGCGCCCGCCCGCGGGCCGCGCGCGCTGGACACGGCTCGCCCGGAGTGCTCCAATGGGCATGCGCCTTCCCCCCGTGGACCGTCGCGGCGCCCGCCGCGCGGCATCCGCGGAGCCGCGCGGTTCCGTGACCCAGCGAACGCCTCCTCTGCCCGGGCGCTGCCGCCCGCGAAGCGCCGGCCCGTGATCCCCGGCGCCGAGCAGATCCGCCTTGCCGAGGATGCTCACCGCGAGCGCAACTGGAAGCGCTGGGGTCCCTACCTCGCGGAGCGCCAGTGGGGCACGGTGCGCGAGGATTACTCCGCCGACGGGACGAGCTGGGACCACTTCCCTCACGATCACGCGCGCAGCCGCGCCTACCGCTGGGGCGAGGACGGCCTGTTCGGGATCTGCGATCGCGAGTGCCGGCTGTGCTTCGCCATCGCGCTCTGGAACGAGCGCGATCCGATCCTCAAGGAGCGGTTCTTCGGGCTCTCCGCCTCCGAAGGCAACCACGGCGAGGACGTGAAGGAGTGCTACTACTACCTCGATGCCACGCCCACCCACTCCTATCTCAAAGCGCTCTACCGCTACCCGCAGGGCGAGTTCCCGTACGCGCGGCTGGTGGAGGAGAACCGGCGTCGGGGACGGCTCGAGCGCGAGTTCGAACTCGAGGACGCGGGCGTCTTCGAGGACGGCCGCTACTTCGACCTCATGGTCGAGTACGCCAAGGCCGCGCCGGACGACATCCTGATCCGGATCACAGCAGAGAACCGCGGCCCGGAGGCCGCTGCGCTTCACCTGCTGCCCACGCTGTGGTTCCGCAACACCTGGGTCTGGGGGCGGAGCGGCGAAGGCTACGGGCCGCGCCCGCGGATCTCGCGGGGCGCGGAGAGCACGGTGCTCGCCGAGCATGCAACGCTCGGGGCGTTCCGGCTCGCGGCCGGGCTCGCGCCGTTCGGCCGGCCGCCCGCGCTGCTGTTCACAGAGAACGAGACCAACGCGCGCGATCTCTACGGCGACCCCAATGGCCAGCCCTTCGCGAAGGACGCATTCCACGACTACGTGGTGCGCGGCCGCTCGGGGGCTGTGAACCCGGCGCGCGCCGGCACCAAGGCCGCGGCCTACTACCGGGTGGAGCTGCCGGCGCGCGAGCGGTTCACGGTGCGGCTCAGGCTCACCGCCGCCGAGGAGGCGGTCGCGGTCCCGCTCGGCCGCGAGTTCGACGCTGTGTTCGAGGCGCGGATCCGCGAGGCGGACGAGTTCTACCAAAGCCGCCTGCCCGGGAAGGCGACGGAAGAAGAGTGCCGCGTCGCGCGCCAGGCGTACGCCGGGCTCATGTGGTCGAAGCAGTTCTACCACTACGTCGTGAAGGACTGGCTGGAAGGCGACCCGGCGCAGCCGCCGCCGCCCGCGAGCCGCCCCGCGGGGCGCAACCACGACTGGACGCATCTCTACAACCGCGACGTGATCTCGATGCCGGACAAGTGGGAGTACCCGTGGTACGCGGCCTGGGACCTGGCGTTCCACATGATCCCGTTCGCGCGGCTCGATCCCGAGTTCGCCAAGCAGCAGCTCCTGCTCTTCCTGCGCGAGTGGTACATGCACCCCAACGGGCAGATTCCGGCGTACGAATGGGCGTTGGGCGACGTGAACCCGCCGGTGCACGCGTGGGCGTGCTGGCGCGTGTACAAGATGACCGGGCCGCGCGGGAAGCGCGACCGGCGCTTCCTGGAGCGGGCGTTCCACAAGCTCCTGCTCAACTTCACGTGGTGGGTGAACCGCAAGGACCTGGAGGGCAACCACCTGTTCGCGGGCGGTTTCCTGGGGCTCGACAACATCGGGGTGTTCGACCGCTCGCAGCCGCTGCCGACCGGGGGCCATCTGGAGCAGGCGGACGGGACGGCGTGGATGGCGTTCTACTGCGCGACCATGCTGTCGATGGCGCTGGAGCTGGCGAGCGAGGACGCGGCGTACGAGGACGTGGCGAGCAAGTTCTTCGAGCATTTCGTGGCGATCGTGGACGCCATGAACGCCATGGGCGGCGGGGGGCTGTGGGACGAGGCCGACGGCTTCTACTACGACCAGCTCCACATCGACGGAATGCACACCCCGCTCAGGGTGCGCTCCATGGTCGGGATCATCCCCCTGTTCGCGGTCGAGAACCTGGACGAAAGTGTCATCGCACGGCTGCGCGGGTTCTCGAAGCGCATGGCCTGGTTCCTCGAGAATCGTCCCGAGCTCGGGAAGCACGTTCTCATCTCAGCTTCGCCGGGCGAGCCGGAAAGGGAGCACCGCCTGCTGGCGATCGCTTCGCGCGACCGACTCGAGCGCGTGCTGGCGCGCGTGCTCGACGAGAACGAGTTCCTGTCGCCGTGGGGCGTGCGCTCGCTGTCGCGCGTCCACCGCGAGCATCCGTTCGTGCTGCAGGCCGGCGGCGCCGAGTACCGAGTGGGCTACCAGCCCGAGGAGTCCGACACCGTCCTGTTCGGCGGCAACTCGAACTGGCGGGGTCCGGTGTGGTTCCCGCTCAACTTCCTGCTGATCGAGGCCCTCGAGCGCCACCACCACTTCTACGGAGAGGGGCTGCAGGTCGAGTGCCCGACCGGCTCGGGACGGAGGCTGAGCCTGCGCGAGGTGGCGCACGAGCTGTCCGGCCGTCTGGCGCGTCTCTTCCTGCCGGACGAGCGCGGGCGGCGGCCCTGTCACGGGGGCGACGCTCGCTACGCCGAGGACCCGGCGTGGCGCGACCTCGTGCTGTTTCACGAGTATTTCTCGGCCGAGTCCGGGCGCGGCCTGGGCGCCGCGCACCAAACGGGATGGACCGCGCTGGTCACGCAGCTGATCGAAGATGTCGCGCGCCGGCGTGCGAGCGACCCGGCGCCGGAAGGAACCCCGGCGGTCGCGAGCGGCGCGGGCGAGTCCGACGACGACTGAGCGAGCGCGCGACCGTGTCCTCGAGTCCTACTCCGCTCCGCATCGGCCCCGACGAGTACGCGCGTCGCATCCGCGCTCTGCTCTCGCGCGGCGGTCTCTCGAACGCGCTCCCACGGCGCGAGCGCGACCGCTGGATCCTCTATCATGCGATCGCGCGGCGCGTGGGGCCCAGCGAGCGGCTGAGCGAGCGTGATGCGGACGGGCGCATCGCCGATTTCCTGCTCGGCCCCGGCTACTTCCTCGAGCTCGACCGGGTCACGCTGCGGCGGGCGCTGGTCGAAGGGGGCTTCCTCGACCGCGATCCCGCCGGCCACAGCTACCGGCGCTCGGAGCGCCACCGGAGGCGCGTGGAGTTCACGGACGCGCCGGGAGTCGAGGTGGTCCTGGGCCTCGCGCCCTGAGCGGTCGGGCGGCCGCGAGGTAAGGGGCGTAACCGGGCCAACTCGTTGTGACGGAACCGCTCGCGTCGTGGGAGCGGGGCGAGGAGGCGATCCGGCGCCCGCGTCCCGGCTGGGCCATGATCTTCACGCCACTCGTCAACCCTTTACGCAGCAGAATGGTCTGATCTACTGCATGCACGACTCGACCCCCGGGGTGACGAGTGAAGCATCTCAAGCCACCTCGCCCGACCGGGGTGCGGACGCCGAGGACGTTTCGCTCGCGGTGGCCGGCGACCGGCGCGCCTTCGAGCGGCTCTACCGCCGGCACGTGGGACGGGTTCTCGGCCTGGCGACTCAGGACGTGTTCGTTCGAGCGTGGGAGAAGCTGGCGACCTTTCGCGGCGAAGCCGCCTTCGGAACCTGGCTCTACCGCCTGGCGGTGAACCTGATCCTGAGCCGCCGGGCATGGCTCGGAGCCCGGCGCACTCGCTTCATCGCGGACGACATGGTGCTCGAGACGGTTCCGGCCCGGCCGGCCGCGACCGATGCCGGGCTCGATTTCGAGTCGGCGATGGGCAAGCTTCCGCCCGGAGCCCGCGCGGTCTTCGTGCTTCACGACGTCGAGGGCTACCGCCACAATGAGATCGCGGAGCTGCTCGATGTGACGACGGGAACCACCAAGGCGCAGCTCCATCGCGCCCGCATGATGCTGCGCCGCCATCTGGAAGCTTGAGGGGGAAGACGTGACGGATCGCTGGAGCGAGCGCCTATCGGAGTACATCGACGGAAGCCTCGAAGCGGGGGAGGCGCTGGGCCTGGAGGCGCATCTCGCGGAGTGCGGCGAATGCGCATCTGCGCTGGCCGCTTTGCGCGCGGTGGCCGCCCGCGCAGCTTCGCTTCCGCCCCGCGAGCCGGCGCGCGACCTGTGGCCCGCGATCGCAGCGCGCCTCGCGCCGCGGCGGGAGCGGCAGCCTTCGCTCGTGGCGGCGCTGCGCGCCCTCGCCGAGCGCCGTTTCTCGTTCAGCCTCCCGCAGCTCGCAGCCGCTTCGCTCGCGCTGCTGCTCGTCTCGGGCGGGACGGCGTGGATGGCGCTGCGCAGCCGTCCGCCGGCGGGCGTGGCGCGGGCGCCCGCTGTCACGGCGCAGGCGCTCGTGCCGGAGGCCGCGACCGTCGGCTTCGCACAGTACGACGCGGCCATCGCCGATCTCGAGCGCGCCCTGGCTGAGCGGAGGGCCCGCCTGGACACGAGCACGGTGCGCATCGTCGAGCAGAACCTCGCCGTGATCGACCGGGCGATCGCGGAGGCGCGCCGCGCGCTGGCCGCCGACCCCACGGATTCTTACCTGCACGACCACCTCGCGAGCACGATGCGGCGTAAGCTGGACCTGCTGCGGCGCGCGACGGCGGCCGCCGGCTACTCGACCTGAGGAGAACCTGATGATCGCGACCATCTTGGCCGCCGCCCTTGCCTTCAGTCCCCGTACCGATACGACCCTGACCGTCGGGCCCACGGAGACGCGGCTCGTCGTCGAGAACTTCGCAGGCGACGTCACGGTCGGCGCGTGGAGCAAGAACGCGCTGCGGATCGAGGCCGATCATTCGAGCCGCTCGGTCGTGGAGATCGAGCGCGACGGATCGACCGTGACCGTCAAGCCCCGCACCCGGATGGGCGCCCCCTCGAGCGTGGACTTCCGCATCACGGTGCCCGCCACGATGGCGATCGAGATCAATGGCGTCTACGCCGACGTCACCGTCCAGGGCACGCGGGGTGACGTCTCGGTCGAGACCGTGCGCGGAGACGTGAGCGTGACGGGGGGCGCCGGGCACATCGCGCTCAAGTCGGTCGAGGGCGACGTGACGCTCGAGAAGGGGCGGGGCCGGGCCGAGCTGAGCTCCGTCAACTCCGGCGTCACGGTGAAGGGGCACGATGGCGAGCTCACGGCCGAGACCGTGAACGGGGAGATCGCGCTCGAGGACGTTCGCGGCACAGCCGTCGAGGCCTCGACCGTGAACGGCGACGTGCTCTACGATGGCGAGCTGCGCGACGGGGGGCGCTACCAGTTCACGACCCACAACGGCGACATCACCGTCGCTCTGCCGGCCCAGCCCAGCGTGAGCGTCTCGGTCACCACCTACAGCGGCGAGTTCGACTCGAGCTTCCCGGTGAAGGTGGTCAGCTCGCACCGCAACCGCCGCATGCGGTTCACGCTCGGATCAGGCGCATCGGAGCTGGAGCTGGAATCGTTCCAGGGCGCGATCCGGCTCGAGCAGCGCGGCAGTCAGGAGCTGGAAGGGGCGCGGAAGAAGATGAAGGGGCAGAAGGACAAGAATTCGAACGACGAGAGCCCGGACGAGGGCAAGGAGTGATCATGGCGAAGACGCGCTGGATCGGGTGGACGGTCGCGCTGGCGGGCGTGCTGATGATCGCGAACGCGGCAGCTGCATCGAAGTCGGCCGCGGAGAAGGGCGCGGGCGATACGTTTGAGTGGAGCAAGGCGATTCCGGTGGGCAAGGAGATCGAGATCAAGGGCGTGAACGGCGGCATCACGGCGTCGCGCGCGACCGGGAAGGAAGTCGAGGTCCATGCGACGAAGCACGCGAAGAGGAGCGACCCCGCAGATGTGACGATCGAGGTGATCGAGCACGAGGACGGCGTGACGATCTGCGCGAAGTACCCCGGCGCCGGCAACGTGTGCGCCCCCGGCGACAAGGGGAGCAGTCACACGCACAACAACGACGTCGAGGTCGACTTCGAGGTGCGCGTCCCCGCCGGCGTGCGGCTGGTCGCGCACACGGTGAACGGCGGGATCCAGGCGGAGGGCCTCGCCGGCCCGGTCGAGGCGGAGACGGTGAACGGCGCGGTGCGGCTCTCGACCTCGGCGTACGCCAGCGCCGAGACCGTGAACGGCTCGATCACGGCCGCGCTCGGGAGCGCGGAGTGGACGGAGCCGCTCTCGTTCAACACCGTGAACGGCGGGATCCATCTCACGCTGCCCGCAAAGCTCGATGTGGACCTGCGGGCCCGGACCCTGAACGGGGTCGTCGATTCCGACTTCCCCGTGACCGTGACCGGGAAGCTCAGCAAGCACAGCATCCATGGCACGATCGGCAAGGGCAGCCGACGCCTCGACCTCGAGACCACGAACGGCAACATCTCGCTGAACGCGGGCTCGTAGCGTCGGGCCGGGCCGGGCCGCAGGCTTTTCGGCGCAAAGTACTTGATACCGGGCCGCGGCTGCGGTAGGGTCGTGCCATGCCCGCGCTGCGACCGATCCCGCCGCGCGCGCCCGAGCCGGCCGGCCTCGAGGCGCGGGCGTTCGATCACCTGCGGTACATCCGCGCCACCATGGAGCGGGCGGCGGCGTTCACGGCCGTGCCCGGCTGGGGGACGGTGGGCATCGGGGCGTCTGCGCTGGCGGCCGCGGCCGTTGCTGCGCGGCGGCGATCCCCGGCGGCGTGGCTCGCGACCTGGCTGATCGAGGCCGCGATCGCGATCGCGATCGCCGGATTCACCATGTGGGCCAAGGCCCGCGCATCGGGCGTGCCGCTCGTCTCCGGGCCCTTCCGCCGCTTCGCGTTCAGCTTCTCCATGCCCCTGCTGGCCGGCGCGATCCTCACGTTCGGGGCGTTCTTCCGATTCGCGGCGGTCGGGCCGCTGCCCGGCCTGTGGCTGCTGCTCTACGGCGTAGCTGTCGTGTGCGGGGGCGTGTTCTCGGTGCGCATCGTTCCCGTCATGGGGCTTTGCTTCATGGCGCTCGGCGCCGCCACGCTTCTCGCGCCCGCCGCGTGGGGGAACGCCCTGCTCGCCTTAGGCTTCGGCGGCCTCCACATCGCGTTCGGGCTCCTGATCGCGAGGCGCTACGGTGGCTAGCGCGGGAGCGGTGGCGAGAGCGCGGGTCCGAAATCCCCGGCGCGCGCTGCGCGCGGTCTCGGCCGGCGCGGCCGAGGCCAGCGCCACAGCGCTCGACCGGCTGATCCACGAGCGCATGCGGCTCGGAATCGTGAGCGCGCTCGCGGTCAACCCGGCGCTCAGCTTCAACGAGCTCAAGCGCCTCCTGAACACGACCGACGGCAACCTCAGCGTCCACGCCCGGAAGCTCGAGGAGGCGCGCTACATCGCATGCGTGAAGTCGTTCCGCGGGCGCATGCCGAGGACCGAGTTTCGGCTCACCGATGCGGGCCGGCGCGCGCTCGCCCGCTACCTCGATCACATGGAAGCCCTGATCCGTGCGGCCCGGGCGCGCGGATCGGGACCGCGTTGAGCCCGTTCCCGGCCGTGGATGGGACGATGTATGCCTGGCTCCGATTGACCCGGCTCGAGTCGTCGACGGTCGCACTGGCCTTTTTTCGCCCCGGATACTTTGCGCTGCAAAGTGCAGATCGATTGGTCGAAAACCCGGGCGTGGCCGATCGCGCCCACTCGTCTGCGGAGGAAAGATGAAACGGTTCTCCTTGATCCTGCTCGTCTGGCTGGGCTGCTGCTTCGCGTGGGTCGTGCTCGGCACGTCGCTGGTTGCCCGCACCGGACAGTGGTCCGGGGAGCTCCAGGAGCGCGTGCACAAGTTGTGGGGCCCGCCGATGGAGCAGGGCCCCCCCGGCGCGTCCTACCGGGTGAAGCGCGAGAAGACCCTGACCACGACCACGACCACATCGGACGGGCGCGTCATCGAGACGCCGGTCACCAAGATGGTCGAGGAGCCGGTCCCGATCCCGCTCGTGTCCTCCGGGCTCGACGTGCACCTCGACCTCGAACACCGCCGTAAGGGCCTGCTGTGGTTCCCGACCTACGCGGTGGACTTCGCCGGCCGGTACGCGTTCGTGAACCCCGACGAGGAGTCCCGGATGATCGCGTTCAGCGTTCCGCTCGGGACCGAGAACACGGTGTACGACGGATTCGAGGTGCGAGACGCTGCGGGCGCCCCGCGCGATGTCGTCTTCCGGGATGGGAACGCCGAGTGGAGCGAGACCATGCCACCGCACGATCGCCGCGAGTTCACGGTGAAGTATCGCTCGCGCGGCACCGCCACCTGGAAGTACCGGCTCACCGAGGGCACCGGACAGGTGCGGAACTTCCGGCTCGCCCTCGCCACCGACTTCGCGCGCGTGGACTTCATGCCCGGTTCGATCTCGCCGTCGCGCCACGAGCGTCAGGGCCGCGGCTGGCGCGGCGAGTGGACCTTCGAGAGCCTGGTGGCGAACGCCCCGATCGGGATCGCGCTGCCGGAGCGCCTGAACCCGGGGCCGCTCGCCGCTCGCATCACGTTCTTCGCGCCGGTCGGGCTCCTGTTCTTCTGCTTCGTGGTGGCGATGGTGGCGCACGCGCAGGACAGAGCGATCCATCCCATGAACTACTTCTTTCTCGGCTGTGCGTTCTTCGCCTTCCACCTGCTGTTCGCCTACCTGGTGGCCCACCTCGCGATCGCGCCCTCGTTCGCAATCGCCTCCGCCACCTCGATCCTCCTGGTCACGACCTACGCGCGCCTGTTCACCGGCTGGAATTTCGCGCTCCGGGTGATGGGGAGCGCCCAGCTCGTCTACCTGGTGCTGTTCTCGTACACCTTCTTCTGGGAAGGCTTCACCGGGCTCGCAATCACGATCGGCGCGATCGTCACATTGTTCGTGATGATGCAATACACCGGAAAGGTCGACTGGGATCAGCCGCAGCTCAGGCGCGCAGCGTAGCTCCGTCTTCTGGGATCAAAGCGCATGGAGAAACCAATGACCTTAACCGCACGAATCCTCCGTCTCGCCGCCCCGCTGCTGGGGATCTGCTCGGTGCTCATGATTCTCGCCGCCACCAATCTGTTCTTTGCATCATGGTTCTTCGTTCGCGATCGGCCGTTCTGGGCGTTGTTCTGGGCCGGGGGCGGAGCCGCGTTCGTCGTCTACGCGGTCGTCACCCTGCTTGCCCTCGCGAAGCGCATCCCAGCGCAGGTCTTCGATGCCGTGCGCCCGGTCCTCCTGCTCGGCGCCGCCCTGCTCGCGCTGGCGGGCGCCGCCTGGCCGATCCAGACCGAGATCCGGTGGCGGCAGACCGGCGACTTCGAGGCCTACGGCGTTGTGATCGGCCTGATCATGCTGGCGGACGGTGTTGCGTCGCTCGTT
>VBOS01000249.1:567-3793 GCA_005893185.1 Candidatus Eiseniibacteriota bacterium | reverse complement strand
GTGCGAAAGGACGTCGGGCCGATCTATGGGCTGGTGAACAATGCGGCGGTCGGGTTCGATGGGGTGCTGGCGCTGATGCCGACATCGCAGATCGAGCAGCTGGTGCGGGTGAACACGCTGGCGCCGATCGTGCTGACGAAGTTTGTGGTGCGGGCCATGCTGGCCGACGGCGGCGGACGGATCGTCAACGTCGCCTCGGTCATCGGGTTCACGGGGTATCGCGGGCTGTCGGTGTACGGCGCAACCAAGGCCTCGCTGCTGGGCTTCACACGCTCGCTGGCGCGGGAGGTGGGGGGCATGGGGGTGACCGTGCTCGACGGCGCGCAGCGGGAGCAGATCGCGCGGCGCAGTGCGCTGGGCCGCCTGCCCGACGTCGACGACGTGGCGGGCGCCGTCGAGTTCCTGCTCGGCGACAACGCAAAGAGCATCACGGGGACCGTGTTGACGGTCGACGCGGGCAACACGGCATGACGAGCATGGCGGCCTCCGCGCCAATGAGGGTGGGCGAAGGCGACGGCGCGGTGCGCGCGGCCGGGGGCCCTGGGGTCGTGACGAAGGCGTCGACCAGGGCGTGGGTGCGGGCGCTCGAGCTGACGGCGCCGATCGCCAAGCACCCGCAGCGCCTGTTGCCGACGGTGATCGAGGAGCTCGCCGAACGATTGGGCGAGGCGCCGGCGCTGCTCTCGGACCGAGAGTGTCTGACCTATCGGGGGCTCGGGGAGCGGGCGAACACCTACGCGCGCTGGGCGCTGGCCCAGGGGGTGGGCAAGGGCGACGCCGTGGGGCTGTTGATGCCGAACCAGCCGGAGTACCTGGCCATCTGGCTCGGGATCAGCCGGATCGGCGGTGTCGTGGCGCTGCTCAACACGAACCTGGCTGGTCCCGCGCTCGCACAGTGCATCAATCTGGTTGCGCCACGGCACCTCATCGTGGCCGGGGAGCTCGGCGAGCAGTTGAGGAGCGCGCTGCCGCTCGTCACGGACAGGGTCCAGATCTGGGCCCACGGCCCGGGCGCCGCGGACTTGCCGCGCATCGATGGCGAGATCGAGCGGCACGGGGGGGAGCGGCTGGGCGCGGCCGAGCGCCGGCCGGTGACAATCGAGGATCGGGCGCTCTACATCTACACCTCGGGGACGACCGGGCTGCCCAAGGCGGCCAACGTGAGCCATGGGCGGCTGATGCAATGGAGCCACTGGTTTGCCGGTCTGTTGGACACGCGGGCGAGCGACCGGATGTACAACTGCCTGCCGCTGTATCACAGCGTGGGCGGCGTGCTGGCGACTGGGGCGGTGCTGGTCGGCGGGGGCTCGGTGGTGGTCCGCGAGCGTTTTTCGGCGCGCGACTGCTGGGCCGACATCGTGCGCTGGGACTGCACGCTGTTTCAGTATATCGGCGAGCTGTGCCGCTACCTGCTGCACGCGGAGGCGTGTCTGCAGGAGACGGCGCACCGGCTCCGGCTGTGCTGCGGCAACGGGCTGCGGGCGGATGTCTGGACGGCCTTCAAGACGCGGTTTCGGATTCCGCAGATCGTGGAGTTCTACGCCGCGACCGAAGGGACCGTGTCGCTGTTCAATGTCGAGGGCGAGCCGGGCGCGATCGGGCGGATCCCGGGGTTTCTCGCGCATCGGGTGCCGGTGGCGCTGGTGCGCTGCGACGTCGAACAGGAGGCGCCGGTGCGGGACGCGGCGGGCTTCTGCGTGCGCTGTGGGCCGAACGAAGTGGGCGAGGCGATCGGGAAGATTGTCGAGGACCCGGCGAGCGTGGGCAGTCGCTTCGAGGGCTACACGACCCCAGGGGCGTCTGAGACGAAGATCCTGCGCAACGTGTTCGAGGCTGGCGACGCCTGGGTGCGCACGGGCGACCTGATGCGGAAGGACGAGCGGGGCTATTTCTATTTCGTCGACCGGATCGGCGACACCTTTCGGTGGAAGGGCGAGAACGTGGCGACGGCGGAGGTGGCTGAGGCGATCTACGCCTTTCCGGGCGTCCGGGCGGCCACGATCTGCGGCGTGGCCATCCCGGGCACCGACGGCCGGGCGGGGATGGCGGCGCTGGTGACGGACGGGGAGCTGGATCTCGGGGCCTTTCGAGCCTACCTGAACGCCAGGCTGCCGGCGTACGCGCGGCCGGTGTTCGTGCGGCTGCGGGAGGCGCTGGAGGTGACGGCGACGTTCAAGCCCACGAAGACCGAGCTGATGCGGCAAGGGTACGATCCGGCCGCCAGCGGCGACGCGATCTATTTCAACGATCCGAAAGGCCAGGCATTCGTGCGGCTCGATCGGGCGCTCTACGACCGCATTCAGACCGGCCAGGTGCGTCTTTGAGCGGGCTGGGGCTGGCAGGGTCGAGGTGAGCCGATGAGGCGGGAGACGATCGCGATTCACAGCGGCTATGAGGTCGATCCGACGACGAAGGCCGTGGCGGTCCCGATCTATCAGACCGTCGCGTATGCGTTCGACAGCGCCGACCATGGGGCAGCCCTCTTCAATCTCGAGGTCGAGGGGTATCGCTACAGCCGGATTAGCAACCCGACCACGGCGGTGCTGGAGCGGCGGGTCGCGGCGCTCGAGGGCGGCCTAGAAGCGCTGTGCGTGAGCACGGGGCAAGCGGCACTCAATTATGCGGCGCTCAACGTCACCGAGCTCGGCAGCAACATTGTGTCGATCCCGCAGCTGTACGGGACGACGCACACCCTGTTCGCGCACGTGCTGCCCAGTCAGGGTGTGACGGTCCGCTTTGCGGCGTCGGATCAGCCCGACGCCGTCGAAGCGGTGATCGATGAGAAAACGCGGGCGGTCTTTTGCGAGAGTGTCGGGAATCCGGCGGGCAACATCTGTGACATCGAGGCGCTGGCGCGCGTGGCCCACGACCACGGCGTGCCGCTGATCGTCGATAACACGGTCGCCACCCCCATCCTGCTGCGGCCGATCGAGTACGGCGCCGACATTGTGGTGCATTCGCTGACGAAGTTCCTGGGGGGGCACGGGACGACGCTCGGCGGCGCCATCGTGGACGGCGGCAAGTTCCCGTGGACGGCGCACGCACAGCGGTTTCCGATGTTCACCCGGCCGGACCCGTCGTATCACGGGCTGGTGTACGCCGACCATTTCAAGGAGGCGGCGTACATCGCACGCTGCCGCAGCGTCTACCAGCGGACCACGGGGGCCGTGTTGGCACCGCTGAGCGCGTTTCTGCTGCTGCAGGGCATCGAGACGGTCGCCCTGCG
>VBOS01000249.1:0-387 GCA_005893185.1 Candidatus Eiseniibacteriota bacterium | reverse complement strand
AAATCGTTGGCGTGCCATCCGGCCTCGACGACCCATCGGCAGATGTCGGTGGAGGAACAAAAGAAGGCCGGGGTGAGCCCCGAGACGATTCGCCTGAGCGTCGGCATCGAGCACGTCGACGACATCATCGCCGACCTCGATCAGGCACTCGAGGCGGCGGAATCGCACGAGTAACCCTTTGGTGATCCTGGTGGAGAACCTCTGATGGCGGTCTGCTGGGAGAGAGAGCCGTCGGGGCATGGCCGCTTGCCCGGAGCGGAATGTTTGAGCAGGACGTCGCCGGTCGAGTTCCGTGACTCAGACGCGAACTGCCTCGAGATCGGCCTCGTCAACAACATGCCGGACGCGGCGCTGGAAGCGACCGAACGGCAGTTTCGCGCCCTGCTC
>VBOS01000248.1 GCA_005893185.1 Candidatus Eiseniibacteriota bacterium | reverse complement strand
GAGATCGCGAACTCGGCGGAGGCCACGTCCAAGGTGATGACCCTGCTGCTCGCGAGCATCTCCGCCGTATCGCTGCTCGTGGGCGGCATCGGGATCATGAACATCATGCTGGTCTCGGTGACCGAGCGCACCCGCGAGATCGGCATCCGGCGCGCGATCGGCGCGCGGCGCCGCGACATCCTCATGCAGTTCCTGGTGGAGTCGGCGTTCCTGGCGCTGGCAGGCGGAGCGCTGGGCGTTGCGCTCGGCATGGGCGCGGCTGTGCTGATCACGCAGATCGCGCGCTGGCCGACGCTGATCCAGCCGGCGGCGGTGGCGCTCGCCTTCGGCTTCGCGAGCGTGGTGGGTGTGTTCTTCGGCTTCTACCCCGCGCACCGCGCATCGCGCCTCGATCCGGTCGACGCGCTGCGGTACGAATAGGGGGCGAGGGCTCGGTCCCGCGTGGCCCGTGAGGTGCTCCGCGCGCGATTCCGGGCGCGGCGGGTCGCGCCGCTACCGGATCACAGCCACCCGGTCTGCCCGCTGCTCGCGCCCGTCGAGGGCGAGCCGCGTGAAGTAGAGTCCGTTGGAGACCGACGCCGGAACCGTCGCCGAGAGCTCGAGCCCGCCGGCGGGGATCGGCCCGCGCCACAGCGTCGCCACGCGGCGGCCCGCGAGATCGAAGAGCGCCCACTCGCCGCGCGCCGGCTTCGCCAGCGTCACCGACTGCCGCAAGGCGCCCCGCACCGGGTTGGGCCGCGGCGGCCCGATCGCGGCGCGCGGCGTGGCCTCCGCGACCGAGATCACCGAGCCGGGGTACGTGACCAGCACGTGGTCCACGGACCAGCCGATCCCGCCCACGAAATCGTCCGCCAGCATGCGGAACCGCACCTGAACGGGCCCCGGCGCGTAGGGCGAGAGATCCACGGTCTCGCCGCGCCAGCCGTTCGACTGCCCGCTCCAGCACGGCGTGTTGCGCTGGAACGGGTTCGAGTTGACATAGAAGACGTGCGAGTAGCCGCCGACGGGCGTGAGGACCTGCCACGCCCCGCCCGACACCGAGATCTCGAGCCGCGCGCCGTCCCACGCGTAGACGTCGTCCAGGTTCTCGAGCCCGTAGCGATGATTGAACTGGAGGTGCGTGCCCGGCACGACGTCGTTGAGGACGGGAAGATAGAGGTTGGAGTCGAGATGGACGGGATAGTCGGTCGAATCGCTCCCGCACAGCCAGGCGGTTCCGAAGGGAGGGGATGACGAGACCTGAGTGAGGTGCCAGGCGTCGCGGTACGAGTACCAGTACGGCGCGTGGATCAGCCCCTCTGCCCCGTTCTCGAAGTCCAGCACCCAGTTGCGGCCGACGTGCAGCGTCTCGGGCGGCGCGCTGGAGTGGGCCACGTTGTGCGCCGCCGCCCGGTCGCGCGCCGCGAAGCGGTAGGCCACGGCGCTTCCCGAGTCGAGGCCGGCGCCAACGGTGGCCTTGAACGAGTCGCGCCCCGCGGACGTGACAGCTGCGGAAAGCAGCGGACCGCCATTCACCGAGTACTCGACCCACACCGAGTCCACGCCGAGGTTGTCGGTGACGTGGGCGAGCAGGGTCTGGGGCATGTGCGCCTTCCCCTGCGCCACGACCGGGTAGTGCACGATCCGGGGCGGCGTGACGTCTGCGCCGACGCGGAACCAGTGAGGCGCAGAAGCGCCTCCAGGCGGCTCGTCCGCCGCGATGCCGCTCGAGTCGCTGGCTGCGTGCAGGTAGTACTGGTAGTTGCCGGCGGTCCCAACGGCCGGGAACGTGGCCGCGAACGAGTCGGCCCCCGCGGACGACATCGGGACCATGTTGAACGGGCCGTTCCCCGCCGGACGCCAGAACAGCCGCACGGAGCTGGGATCGAGCGCGATCGTGTGCACGATGCACACGCGCCCGGCGTGCGATTCGAGCGAGCAGTCCACCGACCCGCGGTAGCGTGTGGCGGCGGCGAAGTAAGGGCCGAACGCCGAGCGGATCGCCTCGAGCTTGGCGAGGTCGGCCGAGGTTGCCGCGTTCCCGTGGGCCGTGACCAGCACTAGCCCCAAGCGGAAGGCGTGGGGCGAGTGCGCGGCGTCGGGGACGCGCGGCCCGTTCGCGGCCTCGATGTCGCTCACGTGCCACCAGGTCGCGCGACCGCGGCAGCCCAGGCCCACGAACGGGTCGGCCTGGTAGTTGTAGATCCCGGACGGATTGAACGCGGTGGGGGCGTTCACGACGAAGAACGAGTCGGTCTCGGCCTTGGAGACGAGGCCCATGAGGTAGCGGTCCACCCGGCCGTAACCCACCGTGACGCTGTCGGTGCGGAACGAGTCGGGGGCGGGCGAGGTCCAGCCGCAGCCCTCCATGATCGATGCGTCGCAGTCGAAGAAGAAGTTCCAGTGCTGGTAGGCGCGCCCGAGGAGCGCCGGCACGATGAAGCCCGCCGAGTCCACGTAGACGTAGGCCAGCCAGCGGTGGCCGAACTCGTGCCCGAGGAAGTCGAGCGGGGTGAAGGAGTCGGGATCGGTCGAGTAGAAGGGATTGTCCGCGTAGCGGTGGAGCCCGTTCATGCTGAGCACGTTCTCGAGCCGCGCCGGGCTCCCGAGCGGCGCAGCAATGTCGAACGTGTCGAGCCCGATGCCGAACGTGGAGTTGCGCAGCGGGTAGGAGGAGGCGAGCGCCGTGGGCGATCCGAGATAGGTGGTGAGCCCGCTCGCGAGGTAGAAGGCCAGACAATCGTAGTCGTCGCCATGCGTGCGGTAGAAGGCGCGCGAGGCCGTGACCAGGTCGAGGATTGGATTCCCGCCCTTGTCGGTGAAGAAGAAGGTCCCGTCGTCCTCGAGCACCGCGATCTCGCCGGCGTCGGTGGAGTTGGGCGTGGGAAGCGGCGCGCCCTCGGCGCGCGCGTTGTGCTCGAGCAGCATCTCGACGCCCGACTCGAGCCGCGTTCCGCACGCGGCGGCCCAGCCTCGCGCCTCGTCTGCGGGCCCCGAGCCGGCGCTGGAGCGCACAGCCGCGCCGCCCGGAGGCATGGCCCGGGGCCTGGGCCGTGGGCGGGGCGAGCACGCCGGGCGTGAAGCATGCGAGCGTAAGGGCTGCGGCAAGTATGGAGGCGCAGGCTGCGTGTCCGCAGGCGGTCGTGGGATCAGGGCTTCGGCCCTGGAGTCGAGCCGGAGACCGACCGCCGAGGGCAGCGAACGAGACATTTCCGAATCGCGGAGAAGAACCCATGAAGACGACTCGCTCCTCGACCTAGGGTGCGAACAAGTCTAGCCTAGACGGGGGGTGGAGGGAATCCAAGCGGCCCTTTCCGGCCCCCGACGGGATCGCCTAGCCGGCGGCGGAAAACTACTATCCATGACTGGAATCAGCCTGCCGAACCAGGCCTCGAGGAAGTGGCGGTTACCGCTTTTCCTCGCTCTGGGGGAGACGCTGGGACGGGGAGCGCTGGCTGCAAGCCCCGCCCCGTGTCCCACCAATCAGATCGTCCTGTCCGGGGTGAGCGTGAGTTCGAGTCGAGCGACGCTGGACACGACGGGCAACAACTCGCATGGGAGCTACGATCTACGGACCGGGCGCCTTTCGAGCAACGTAAGCTTCAACGATCCGGGGTGGACGAGCAGCTCGTTCGTGGTCCCGCCGGGTGGCTGTTGCCACGGGGACATTTCCAAACCGCTCTCGATATCGCTTCACCGCACGGCGCAAGATCACTTCCACGTCCGCCTACGCCTGGCCTCCCAGGCCTACCGCGGGAGGGTGGACGAATCGGGGCTGCTGGAGTTCGCGGGGCTGCCCGTTGGAGCTGCGGTCGTGAGCTGCCAGGGCTATGCTTCCGATCCCACCGTCGCGGTCGGCCCCGGGAGCGCGACTTCCTCCGCATTCGGTTTCGCCGAAATCCATCCCAACCCCACGTCGATCGCCCTGGCGGTGACCATTCGCTTGCCCGCTTCGACCCCGGCGCGACTCATGGCGTTCGATCTCCAGGGCCGGCGCCTGGCCTCTCGTAATCTCCGATTCGCGCGGGCGGGCTCGTACACGCTCCAGCTCGAGGAAGCGGGGACTCTCCCTCCGGGTCTCTACACGCTTCGACTCGAGCAGGCCGGTCGCTCGGCGACGACCACCTTCACCGTCGTCCGCTAGCTGAATCGCCGCGCACGGAATCCTGCTTCTCCACGTGGAACCAGGTCGCGGTGGCGGCCCCGCGCTCGGGCAGGCCGTGCGGATTGGGCTCTCCGACGCGATCCACCGTCCATGCCGCGAAGTCGGGCCGGTCGGAGAAGAGGATCTCCCGCCGCGCGGCCACGCCTGCGCCCAGCTCGGCGATGGATTCCCGCTCGAACGCGAGCCGCCGCTCGAGCGTGCGGGCCTCGCGCTCGCCCTCGCGCACGGCCGGCACGACGGCCGGGAGGACGAGCAGCGCGAGCGCGGAAAGCCAGATCGCGGGAGCGCGCGTCCAATCGGGGAGCGACCGCGGGAGCGCATCGAAGAGCGTGCGCGCGCCGAGCGCCGCCGCGATCGCCCAGATCGGCAGGAAGGGCGTGAGGTAGCGCCAGTCGTAAACCGTCGTCGTCATCACAGCCACCGGGATGAGCCCGATGACGAAGACGGCGATGGCGGCCCGCCGGGTCTCTCGCGCGTGCAGCGCGGCTGCGAGGCCCACGACCGCGAGCCATCCGGTCGCCCCGGTCGGAACGAGGAGCGCGCGTTTCACTGCGTGCGGGAAGAGGCCGAGCCACTTGGCCGGGAGCGAGGGGAGTGCTGCGGCCAGCGCATGCGGCCAGGCGGCGGGCGCTTGAAGAACGGCGAGCCCGCAGCTCCCAGGTTGTGCAGCCACCAGGGCCATGCGCACGCGACGAACGCGAGCGCGGTCCGCCACCACGCCCGTCCGGCGAGAGCGGCGAGCACCGGGGAGGCGACCAGCAGCTCGGGGCGCGCGAGGTAGGCGAGCCCGAGCGCAGCCCCCGCGAGCGTCGCGCTGCGCCGGGGCTGCAGCAGCAGATCGAGCGCCAGCATGAGCAGGGCTGCGCCCACCGCGAGCGCGACGTCGTGGTGCACGGCGCGCAGCGTGAGCGGCGAGAGCGTCCACAGCATGGCGGCGGCGGCGCCCGCGGGCGGGCCGAAGGCGCGCGCGCCGATCCGGTAGGTGAGGAAAGCTGCGAGCAAGACGAACTCCGCCGCCAGCACCGGCATCCAGTCGAGCGCCCGCGGCCCATAGAGGCGGACCCGGGGCGCGAGGAGCAGCGGCAGGAGCGGACCATGGATCAACACCGGCACGGTGTTCGCGCCGTCGCGCAGCGACCAGAGCGGCGGGTGGATCACCTGCGTGCGGAACCCGTGCCCCTCGATCAGCGAGCGCGCGACGACTCCGTACTCCCACGTGTCGTCGAGCGGATCGGGTACGCCCGCACGCAGCGCTGCGAGGTCCAACGCCCAGAACGCGGCCGCGAGCGCGAGTGTCGCGAGGAGCCAGCTGTGCGCGCGGATCCGGGTCGCGAGCATGGCGCGGCACTCTCGCACGCGCGCGCGCGGCCGGTCAAAGACGCCCGACCGCGAACGACGCCGGACCGCGAACGACGCCCGACCGCGGGCCGCCTGCTATAGTGCGCGCTCTTCCAAGGAGGGCGCTCGCGGTCGGGCGCCGCGCATGGGCGAGCGAGGAACCGCGGGTGAATCTCGACTGGGCCCGGCTCAGGGCGGTCGTGCTCGAGAGCGACGACTGGGGGCTGTGCGCGTGGGTGCCGGATCGCGAGGCCTGGACGGCGCTCGCGGGCACACCCGCGTTCCGGAGCCCCGCGGGAGAACGCTATGGCGGCTCGACGCTGGAGAGCGCGGCCGACGTGAAGGCGCTCGCGGGTCTCCTGCTCGAGCACAGCGGCGGCGACGGTTTCCCGCCGGTCTGGCAGGCCAACACGGTGATGGCGAATCCCGATTACGCGCGGCTTGCCTCGCCCGCGCTCGACGCGCCGACCATTCCTCTCGTGGACCTGCCGGATACACCCGGGCGCTGGTCGCGTCCGGGCTTCTGGGAAGATGTGCTGCGCGCGTGCGAGGCGGGCGTGTGGTGGGTGGAGTTGCACGGCCTCCATCACCTTCCTGAGAGCGCGTGGCTCGCGGCGCTGCGTCGGGGCGACGACGACGCGCGGCGAGCGATCGCGCAGCAGAGCCCGGTCTGCGCAGCTGTGGAGGCGAGCGGCGAGTACGATCCCTCCGAGCCCCTCGCGACACGGCGCCGCAATCTCGAGCGCGCGGTCGCACGCTTCGGCGCCCTCGTGGGGCGCGCGCCGCGCTCCTTCTGCCCGCCCGACTACCGCTGGGACGAAAGCCTCGAGTCGGAAGCGGAGCGGCACGGGGTGACAACGTTCCAGGGCAAGGCCGAGCAGGCGGGCCGCGCCTTCCTCAGGCTGCGGCGCCTGCGGATCGGGTTGCGCTGGCCGCACACGCGCGGCGCGCGCTTCTACATGCCGCCGCGCATCGCGTTCGAGC
>VBOS01000247.1 GCA_005893185.1 Candidatus Eiseniibacteriota bacterium | reverse complement strand
CAAGCGCGGTTTCAGACAGCGAGTTGGCATTATCGATCGGAGTTTCGGAGGCATGGACCTCCCTTCCGACCGACGGTGGTCGTTGACGGGGTTTCGGATTGCCTCTGCCCTCTGCTCGCTTTCCCCTTCGTCGCTGGCTTCCGTTGTGGCCGTCGGTTTCCGCCCCGCCCCGCCCCGAGGCTCGCTGCCTAACATCGCAGCGGCAGCCGCAGCGCCTCGACGCCGCGCAGGAACACCCGCTGCCACGGATTCCACGCCAGCAATCGGTACACGATCCGCCGACCCGCTCGAATGATCTGGCACGGCATCGCGATGAACGCCTGCTGGAAAGTGCGGAACTCCATCCGCAGCACCTGCCGCTTCTCCGCCGCGTTCTGCTCCCCCCAGCGCCCGCTCTCGGGCAGCAGCAAGGCGAACCAGGCCTTGAGCGTCCACGCCAACGAAGCCATCACCATGTACGCCCAATTGCTCACCAGCGTCCCCACCGGCATCCGCAGCGCGTGCACCCCGTTCTTCAACTGAGCGATCAAGTTCTCCTGATTGCAGCGGTCGTTTGCCAGGAACACCAGCTCCTCGGCCGGGGCGTCCTCGTCGTTGGTCAGATAGAAGAGGTACCGCACGTCGTCAAACAAGACCCACTCGCCGGCCTCCACCGACAGGTTCTTCCGCACCACCACCACCCGATAGGGCCGCCGACAGGCTCCCGGCTGGTAGGCGAACTCGGCCACCTCCTCCGACTGGAGCCGCAGGTTGCGGAACCCGCGCTCCACCACCACCTGCTGCTTGATGTTCTCCGGGCGCGCCCGCGTCTCGGTCTGGACCGCGTACTTCGCCGGCCGCTGCAGCCGCTTCCAGGCCCGTCCCGACAGGCCCGCCGCGATCTCCACCAGCTTCGGCATCGCGTCGATCCCGAACAGGAACCGCACTCCCTCGCCATCCCACCGATCCAAATGCCGCGTCGAGCTGAAGTCCGTGTCTCCCCGCAGCAAGATCCGCTCGAACCCACCTTCCCGGCACAACGCGATCGCCTGATCGAACCGCTCCGCCGCTCCTTCGTGCGACGGCCGGTTGCCGCTCCGGTTCACCAGGTACAGCGGCTCCCCGGTGTTCGCCAGCGTCACCACCAACGGATGGTAGCCCCACACCCCGTGGTAGGAGATCCCCATCCCCGCCTTGCACTCGCCACTCGTCGGCGCCAGCGTGCCGTCCGCCTCCACGATCGCCTCCGCGAAGAACTCCGCCGGCTGCTGCCGCCACACCTTCAGCCGCACCCGATCGATCGCCGCCATCAACTCCTCGACCTGCGCCGCCGCTCGGAACCGCCGGCAGAAGTCCCCCGCGGTGGTCGGGTCGGGGATCACCCGTGCTCCCAGTGCGTCCAGGTACACTTCGTCCTGGCGCCGCTGCTCGAGATCCTCCAGCGTCTTGCCCCCGCACAGAATGTTGTACGCGAGATTCAACACGTGGTCCGATTCGTGGTAGGGCTGGTGGACCTTCAACAGCTGCAGGCTCTCGTCGATCGCCGCCGTCAGTCCCGTGCGCTGGGCCAGCAGGTGCATGGCGCCGATCCCGCCGGCGGCGAGGCCGCGCAGCCGATCGCTGCCCTGGTAGTGAAGGTTGCGGCCGCGGAACATCGGCTCCAGTTGAGCCGCCCAGTTTCGTCGGCGCAGCCGCCGCCGAATTCGCCTCTTGCAACGCGCCGCGCGTTTCTGTATTGCTGAGCTCACTCGAAATGCCCTCCCTGGCGTCACGAAGGTTTGGTTTGCACCTCCTTCTTAGCCGCTCGGGGCGGGCATTTCGAGCTTTTTCTTTGTCCTCCGGTGTGAAACC
>VBOS01000246.1 GCA_005893185.1 Candidatus Eiseniibacteriota bacterium | reverse complement strand
ACCGACCTGCGCGATGACAAGCTGGGCGCCAAGATCCGCGACGCCGAGCTCCTGAAGGTCCCCTACATGCTGGTCGTGGGTCCGCGCGAGGCCGAGGCCGGCACCGTGTCACCGCGCAAGAAGGGCGTGGGCCAGCTCGAGACGGTCACGCGTCAGGCGTTCCTCGAGCGCGTGCAGAAGGAAGCGCGCGAGCGGGCGTAGCGCCCGCTCGCGCGCCCCTTAAAGCCTGCGGCTACTTCTCGCCGAACGCCCACAGCACGCCGGCCGAGGATTCGATGCTGCTGGGCCACCAGGTGGCCTTCGCGCCCTGCTCCTCGACGGAGGCATAGCCGTAGCGCCCGCCGACGTGGGCGGTGAGGCCCATGCCCGGGCTCAGCATCATGGTGGCGCCGACGCGGGCCGAGAGCCCCCAGCGCTTCGTGCTCTGGTTCGTGTAGTCGCCGGTCCCGGTGAGGGGAGAGGGCTCGAACTTCGCACTCCCGCTCCAGAACTCGATCCCAGGTCCGCCGTACATCGTGGTGCGATCGCTGATCTTGGCCACGCGATCGCCGCCGATGCGCACGTTGTATGAGCTGGTGGAGAACTTCGAATCCGGTGAGCCGGCGGTCGCTCCCTGGCCGGGCTTGTCGGTCTCGCTGAAGAACCCCCATCCCACGCTGAGGGTGAACGCGTAGTCTTCCGCCATCATGCGCCAGTACTGGCCCTGGATTCCGAGCTCCGAGTGGTCGTAGGCGGAGATGTACGAAGCGGTGTAGTTCGGAGGACCACCGTGCGCTCCGTTCAGCTTGTCCGAGAAATCCGCGGTGCCGTTCGTGAGCTCGATCGCGAACATCGAGCCGCCCTTGCCCAGCGCCCAGGCGGCGGGGGCGAACGTCATCAGGAATAGACCCGCAACTGCGACCGTCGCTCGCTTCATCGTCTCCTCCTGCACCGTCGCCCGGCCACCATGGACGGGGACCGCGGGTAAGCTAGAAGGGGGCATCGGAGAGTGTCAAAGCGCTGCGGCAATCAGCCGGAATCGCCACATTCTATGGCGGCGCCTTTCGCGCGGCCGCCGCCTCCTCCCCGCACGCACAGCACCGCCGCTTGCATCCCGGGGGCTCCGCCGCTAGACTGCCGCGCGCAGTCACCAGAAAGCAGAAGCCCCGCGCTTCTCACCCTCCGCGGGCCCATGGCGGCCTCGCCCGGGGGTTCGCGACTCCGGTTTCCGCCTCGCGGTCCCGGAGCGACCGGCACGACGCCGGGCGGGGTCTTCGCTGCTGGAGATCCCGCCCGGCGTCTTTGCGTGCGCGCAGCGGCCGCCGGGGAGTCGTTTCGCCGAGCCAACTGGAGGTGAAGCCATTTCCACACCCAAGCTACCCGAAGTCCGCGTCAACGAGCGTATCCGAGTTCCGCAGGTTCGCGTCATCGGCGATGACGGCACGCAGGTCGGCGTGCTCGCGGTCCGGGAGGCCCTCACCCTCGCCCAGTCCAAGGGCCTCGACCTGGTCGAGGTTTCGCCCACGGCGCGGCCCCCCGTGTGCCGCATCATGGACTACGGGAAGTTCAAGTACGAGCAGAACCGGCGGGCGCGCAAGGCGCGGAAGAAGCAGCACCAGATGCAGCTCAAGGAAATCAAGATGCGGCCCAAGATCGAGGGCCACGACTACAACTTCAAGCTCGAGCACGCGCGGGAGTTCCTCGAGGGACGCGACAAGGTGAAGCTCACCGTCACGTTCCGCGGCCGCGAGATCGCCCATCAGGAGATCGGCCACCGGCTCATCCAGAAGGTGATCGCTTCGCTGGCGGACATCTCGACGGTCGAATCGCCGCCGCGGTCCGAGGGGCGCACGCTGACGAGTGTGCTGATGCCGAAGCAGAAGAGCACCCCGAAGGCCGAGAGCCGCGACAGCGTGCCGGCACCGTCCGCGCGGACGGCGGCACCGGCCGCGCGGCCGGCGAGCCCGGCAACCAGAGTCGAGACCGGCTCGAAGGAGTGACGATGCCCAAGCAGAAGACGAATCGAGCCGCGGCGAAGCGGTTCAAGCTGTCCGGCACCGGGAAGGCGATGCGGGCCCAGTCGAACCTGCGGCACGGCATGATCGGCAAACGCCGGTCGCGCAAGCGTCGCCTCGGCGGAATGGTGATGGTGGCGGGCGTCGACCAGGCCCGCGTGCTGCGCATGCTGGGGAAGCGCTGATCCACCGGGAGTGATCATTCGTTTCCCGGGGGCGCGCATCCGCCGTCCCGACGGGAGAGGGAGGTAGGTTTCCATGCCACGCGCAAAGACCGTCGTTCCGGGAAGGGCCCGGCGGCGCAAGATCATGACCGCGGCCAAGGGCAACTTCGGCGGCCGCCGCAAGCTCTTCAAGTCCGCGCTCCAGACCGTGCAGCGCGCCGGCCAGTTCGCCTACGAGCACCGCCGGCTTCGCAAGCGCGACTTCCGCCGGCTCTGGATCGTGCGCATCAACGCAGCCGCCCGCATCAACGGGCTCTCCTACAGCACGCTGATCTCGGGGCTCAAGCGCGCCCAGGTGGACGTGAATCGCAAGCTGCTCGCCGATCTCGCGGTGCGCGACGCCGCGGCTTTCGCGAAGCTCGCGGAGGTGGCGAAGTCGGCGGTGGCGTAATGCCGGCCGCCGGACCGCCGGCCGCCGCGCTCGATCCGTCGTGGGTCACCGCGGATCCGACGCCGCTCGCGCCGGATCACGCGCAGCGGCTGGCCGAGCTCTCCGCACTCGATCCGGCGCTGGCCGATCTCTACCGGCGCGGCGCCGAGCTGCTGGCCGGCGCGGCGGACGTCGCTGCGCTCCACGAGCGGCAGGTGGCGCTGCTGGGGCGCGAGCGCGGGATCGTGACGCGCGGCCTGGCCGAGCTGCCTTCGCTCCCGGTCGAGGCCCGCAAGGTGCGCGGGCGCGGCCTCAACCTCATCAAGCGCTGGCTCTCCGAGATCGAGGCGGCGCGGCGCCTGGTGCTCGAGCGCGCGGCCGAAACCCGAGAGACGATCGACGTCACGCTGCCGGGGCGGCGCCCGTGGGTCGGCCACCGGCACGTCCTGGGACGGATCCGCGACGAGCTGCTCGATCTCTTTCACGGCCTCGGCTACTCGGTCTACGAGAGCCCGGAGGTCGAGCGCGACGAATACAACTTCACCAAGCTCAACTTCCCGCCCGATCATCCGGCGCGCGACGCGCACGACACCTATTTCCTGACGGACGACGTGCTGCTGCGCACGCACACGTCGCCGGGCTGGGTGCGCGCGATGGAGGAGCGGAAGCCGCCACTGCGGCTCGTGTTTCCGGGCCGTGTCTACCGCGCGGAACAGGTGGACGCCAGCCACATGGACCAGTTCCACCAGATCGACGGCCTGTTCGTCGACCGCAACGTCTCGATGGCCGACCTGAAGGCGACACTGAATGCCTTCGCCCGCGCGATCTACGGGGTGGAGGCCCGGACCCGGCTGATCCCGATCTACTTCCCGTTCGTCGAGCCCGGCTGCCAGATGGACGTGGAGTGCTCGATCTGCGGCGGGAGCGGGCGCGTCGCGGGCGAGGGCGGCGCCCGACGCTGCGCCGTGTGCAAGGGCACGGGCTGGATCGAGCTGCTGGGGGCGGGCATGGTGCACACCGAGGTGTTCCGCGCCGTGGGCTACGATCCCGAGGAGGTCACCGGGTTCGCCTTCGGCATGGGACTCGAGCGCATCGCCATGATGCGCTACGGGATCCCCGAGATCCGGATGTTCCTCGAGAACGACGTCCGCTTCCTGCGGCAGTTCTGAAGCCCCCGCTCCAACCTCCGATGCGAGGCGCTCGATGAAGAAGATCCTGCTCCTGCTTGCCGTGGTGCTGCTCGCAGCGGCGGTGGTGTTCGCTGTGCCCACGATCTGGTTCAAGCCCTGGTCCATCGACCACTACTACGTGCGGGTGTTCCTGCGCTTCGCGACGCGCCATCCGTCGATGATGACGGATCTCGGCATCCTGGACGGCACCCCGTTCGACTTCTACTCCGACAAGCTCGACAACCTCTCGCCGCAGTTCGAGCGCATGGAGGCGGGCAAGATTGCGGAGGAGCTGGCGATGCTGCGCCGCTACGATCCGGCCCACATGAAGCCGAGTGCGCGCCTCTCGGCCGACGTGCTCGGCTACTTTCTCGAGAACCAGTCGATGAGCAACCGCTTTCTCTACTACGACTACCCCGTGAACCTGCTGTTCGGCGCCCAGAACATGCTGCCGGACTTCATGATGACGATTCACCCGCTCAGGCGCCCGAAGGACGCGGAGAACTACGTCAAGCGCCTGTCCGGTTTCGGCGTCGCATTCGACCAGACCATCACGGGGCTCGAGCTGCGCCGCGAGAAAGGGATCGTTCCGCCGCGCTTCGTGCTGGACCGCGTGCTCAAGGAGATGAGCGACTTCACGGCGAAGCCGGCGGGAGAGAACGCGCTCGTCGCCACCTTTTCCGCGCGTCTCGACACGCTGAAGGGGCTGGATGTCGCGAGGCGCAAGGAGCTGGTCGCAGGCGCCGAGCGCGAGGTCGCGGGGACGGTTTACCCCGCCTACGCGAGGCTCATCGCCGAGTGCGAGAAGCTCCGAGCTGTGGCCACGACCGACGACGGCGTGTGGAAGTTTCCGGACGGCGAAGCGTTCTACCAGTCCTGCCTGCGCAACCAGACCACGACCGACCTGCCGGCCGACACCATCCACGCGATCGGTCTCTCCGAGGTGGCCCGCATCCAGGGCGAGATGCGCACGCTGCTCAAGGAAAAAGGCTACAAAACCGACGGCCTGGCGGCGGCGATGAAGCGCATGCAGGCCGAGCCCCGGTTCCACTATCCGCCCGGCGACTCGGGGCGGGCGATGATCCTCGCCGATTACCAGCGCATCCTCGACGACGCGAACCGCCGGGTGGACGCGCTCTTCGACGTGCGCCCCAAGGGCGGTGTGAAAGTGGAGCGTGTTCCCGCGTTCAAGGAGGCGACTGCGCCCGCTGCCTACTACAACCCCGGCAGCCTCACCGGCTCGCGGCCCGGCGTGTTCTTCGCCAACCTGCGCAATCCCGCCGAGACCAGCCGCCCCGAGATGCGCACCCTCGCGTACCATGAAGGCATCCCCGGGCATCATTTCCAGCTCACCATCCAGCAGGAGCTGAAGGGCGTTCCCTTCTTCCGGCGCATCCTCCCCTTCACGGCATTCGCCGAGGGCTGGGGGCTCTACGCCGAGCGCCTCGCCCTCGAGAGCGGCTTCCAGCAGGACGCGTTCGACTCGCTCGGGGCGCTCCAGGCCGACCTCTTCCGCGCGGTGCGCCTGGTGGTGGACACCGGCATCCACCGGAACCGCTGGACCCGCCAGGAGGCGATCGACTACATGGTGAGGAATACCGGCATGGACAGCGCGAAGGTGGTGACCGAGGTCGAGCGCTACATCGTGAGCCCGGGTCAGGCGTGCGCGTACAAGGTGGGCGAGATGAAGATCCTTCAGCTCCGGCAGAAGGCCATGGACGCGCTGGGGCCGCGCTTCGACATCCGGAAGTTCCACGACGTTGTGCTCACGAACGGCTCGCTTCCGCTGTCGCTGCTCGAGCGCGTGGTGGACGACTGGATCGCAGCCGAGAAGCAGGCGGAGACCCAGGCCGGAAAGGGCTGATCGGTGATAGTGTTCGGGCTGCCCGAGCGTGCGGCCGGGATGGCAGCTGCGCATCCGGCGGACTCCGTGCCGCAACGCAAGGAGAATCGAATTTGAAGCTGCCCATCTCCTGGCTCCACGACTGGATCGAAGCGAGCGCAACGCCCGAGCAGGTGGCGGACGCGCTCACGCGTCGCGGCTTCTACGTCGAGGCGATCGAGACCCACGGGCACGCCTATCCGGGCGTGGTCGTCGCGCGGGTGCTGGAGGTCGAGCGCCACCCCAAAGCCGACCGCCTCTCGTTGTGCCGCGTGGACGCCGGAGCGGAACCGCTCCAGGTGGTGT
>VBOS01000245.1 GCA_005893185.1 Candidatus Eiseniibacteriota bacterium | reverse complement strand
CGGAGCGCGGGCGAACGAGATTGGCGAGCGGCTGCGATGAGCGTCGGCGTGCGCCCGACCTTCGGGGGCCAGGTGCGCACGCTCGAAGTGCACGTGATCGACTGGCAGGGAGACCTGCTCGGCTCGAGCCTGGAGGTCGAATTCGCCGAGTGGCTGAGGCCCGAGCGCCGCTTCGAGACCCGCGAGGCCCTGGTCGCAGCGATGGAGGAAGACGTCGCAGAGACCCGCCGGCGGCTTGGATCCGGCCAGCCGGCCTGATCCCAAGGGCGGCCACGAAGCCCCGGGAAGCGCCTCCGAGCGGCCCGCGCCGCGGGTCTAAGCGCCATGCTACGAATCCGCGTTGCTTCGCGACTTGCCGAATGCTACATTCCCCCGTCGCTTTGAACATGGGTGCAGTTGCCGCTCTACGGTCCCAACGGTGGGCCGATGGCCTGGCCGGCAAGCGGATCCCGATGGCAGGAGGAGATCGCAGTGACGCTCTCCAAGGAGCAAAAGCAGGGAATCATCGGTAAGTTCAAGCAGCATGAGGGAGACTCGGGGTCTGCCGAAGTCCAGATCGCGCTTCTCACCGAGAAGATCCATTACCTGACCGAGCACTTCAAGGTTCACAAGCGCGACCACGCGTCGCGACGGGGCTTGCTGCGGATGGTGGGACAGCGTCGCCGTCTGCTGGATTTTCTCAAGACCACGAAGGTCGATCGCTATCGAAAGGTCGTGAAGGACCTGGGCCTGCGCCGCTGATCGGCCCTCCGGTCCGGCAGGAGCAGTTCCGGCGCCCGCCGGGCGATGACGGCTGCGGCCAAGCAGGGCCGCGTCTCCTCACGCGCGCCGTCCGAGCCTGCAGGCGTTGACGATTTGAAGCGCGGCTCCACCACGGGGCCGCGGTAGGGCGCGGTCGTCCCTGGGACGCCGCGTTTCAGGTCGGGGAGGCGGACTTCCCGATCGCGCCGCCCGCCCGGCATCTGTCGGACGGCGAGGGCTTGGTCCGGCGCGGGCCGGACCGGAAAGGCAGAGGACGGATCAATCTCGATGGAAGAAAAAGTAACGATCGATCTGGGTGAACAGACGCTCACGATCAGTTGCGGCAAGATGGCCAAGCTGGCGGGGGGTTCCGCGCTCGTGCAGCTCGGTGGGACGGTGGTCCTGGTGGCTGCGAGCGCCGCCAAGACCGCCAGCCCGAATCGTGATTTCGTGCCCCTCACGGTGGATTACCGCGAGCGCACCTACGCCGCCGGGAAGATCCCCGGCGGCTTCTTCAAGCGCGAGGGGCGCCCGACCGAGAAGGAAGTGCTGAGCTCGCGGCTCATCGACCGCCCCGTGCGACCGCTGTTCTCCAAGCACTTTCCCTACGAGACGCAGATCATGGCGACGGTCGTCTCTTCCGACCAGGAGAACGACGCCGACGTGCTCGCCCTGGTCGGAGCATCGGCCGCCATGAATCTCTCCGACATCCCGTTCCCCGAACCGATCGCCGGGGTACGGGTGGGCCGGGTGAACGGCGAGTTCGTGGTGAACCCGACGGTCAAGCAGCTCGACGAGAGCGACATGGACATGGTCGTGGCCGGGACCGCGGACAACATCATCATGGTCGAGGGCGGGTCGCGCGAGTTGCCCGAGGGCGCGATCGTGGACGCGCTCCGCTTCGCGGCCGAGCACATCCGCCGCATCGTCGCGATCCAGCGCGATCTGGTCGGGCGCGCGGGGAAGCCGAAGCGGGCGCTCCTCCAGCCCCCCGACACATCGGAGCTCGAGCGGACGCTCGACGACACCTACCGGACCCGGTTGCGCCAGGCGATCCGCATTCCCGGCAAGGAGGCGCGCCAGGAGGAGGTGGACCGCATCCGAGAGGAGGCGGTCGCTGCGCTCAAGGAGCGCTTCCCGGAGCAGGAGAGCTACGTCGGAAAGATCCTGCACGACCTCGAGCGCGACGAGCTGCGCGAGATGGTGCTCACCGAGGGAGTGCGAGCCGACGGCCGGAGCCCGGACGAGATCCGCAAGGTGACGGTCGAGGTCGGCCTGCTGCCGCGCACGCACGGCTCGTGCCTCTTCACCCGCGGCGAGACTCAGGCGCTGTCGGTCGCCACCCTCGGCACGAAGAGCGACGAGCAGCGCGTCGAGGAGCTGGAGGGTCAGTCGTGGAAGTCGTACATGCTGCACTACAACTTTCCGCCCTTCAGCGTCGGCGAAGTGCGCCCGATCCGCGGCCCCGGACGGCGCGAGATCGGCCACGGCGCGCTCGCCGAGCGCGGGATCGAGCCGGTCATCCCCGCCGATTCCAGGTTCCCCTACACGATCCGCATCGTGAGCGACATCCTCGAGTCGAACGGCTCGTCGTCGATGGCGACCGTGTGCGCGGGCTCGATGGCGCTGATGGACGCGGGCGTTCCGATCAAGGCGCCGGTGGCGGGGATCGCAATGGGCCTCATCAAGGAGGCTGAGCGCGTGGCCGTGCTGACCGACATCCTGGGCGTCGAGGACCACCTCGGCGACATGGACTTCAAGGTCACGGGAACGCGCGAGGGCGTGACCGCCTTCCAGATGGACACCAAGATCGGTGGCATCTCGTTCGAGGTGTTGTCCCAGGCGCTCGAGAGGGCGCGCGCGGGCCGCCTGCACATCCTCGACATCATGGCGGATGCGCTGCCGCAGCCGCGCGCCGAGATGTCGCCGTTCGCGCCGCGCATCATCATCCTCAACATCAACCCCGACAAGATCCGCGAGGTCATCGGCCCGGGCGGCAAGATCATCAAGCGCATCACCGAGGAGACCGGGACCCAGATCGACATCGAGGACAGCGGGGAGGTGCGCATCGCGGCCGTGAACAGCGATGGCGGGCGACTACCAGGGCAAGGTGCGGAGCGTCGGCGCGTTCGGCGCGTTCGTCGAGATCGTGCCGGGTCGGGACGGGCTGCTCCACATCTCCGAGATCGACCACAAGCGGATCGCGCGCACCGAGGACGTGCTCAATGTCGGCGACACCGTGATGGTGAAGGTGATCGGCGTGGACCGCGACGGGAAGATCAAGCTTTCGCGCAAGGCGCTGTTGCCCGAGCCCGAAGGTGCTACGGCCTCGGCGGGCGGCGGCGGACGCGACCACGGTCGGGACGATCGCGGGCGCGATCGGGACCGCGACCGGGGCCGGCGGCGCTAGCGCACCGCGTTCTCGAAGCGACGAAGGGCGGCCGGGGACCTCGGCCGTCGTGTTCCAATCGAGTGGCAGGGCGACCTGCCACTCGCCGTTTGGTGCGCCGGCCGTTGTGAAGTCGAATCGTTAAGGGGCGACACGGGCGGCCGCCGCGCCGGCCCGGCGGGCCATCGGGGATTCATGGGCGAGTCCACCTACTGCAAGTCGGTGCTGCCGTCGGGGATCACGCTCGTCTCCGAGAAAGTGCACGGGCGGAAGTCCCTGGCGCTCGGGGTCTGGGTGCGGTCGGGGGCGCGCGACGAGCCGTTCGAGCGCCTGGGCATATCGCACTTCATCGAGCACATGATGTTCAAGGGCACCGAGCGCCGCGACGCCCGGGCGATCGCGGAGAGCCTCGAGTCCCTCGGCGGTCACATCGACGCCTTCACGGCGCGCGAGCAGGTGTGCTACTTCGCCCGCGCTCTGGCGGAGCACGTCGAGCCGGTGGTGGACGTGCTTTCGGACATCGTGTGTCGCTCGCGCTTCGCCCCCACCGAGATCGAGCGTGAGAAGTCCGTCGTTCGCGAGGAGATCTTCGCGTGCGAGGACGATCCCGAGGACAAGATCGGCGAGCTGCTCGCCGAGCAGATCTGGAGCGGGCACGCGCTCGGGCGTCCGATCCTCGGCACGCAGGAGACGGTGGAGAGCCTGGACACGGACGCGCTGCGCGACTACTTCCGCCGGCGCTATCGCCCCGAGAACCTCATGGTGGCCGCGACCGGCGCCGTCGAGCACGAGGGCATCTTCGAGCTGGTCGGGCGCTACTTCACGCCGCCGGACGGCGAGGGCCTCCCGCTCTCCGGCCCACCGCCGCCTTTCACGCCATCCGTGCGCCACGAGTCGCGTCCGGGGATCCAGCAGCTCTATCTCTCGCTCGGCACCCGCGGGATGCCCTATGGGGACGACCGGCGTTTTGCCCTGGTCGTCCTCCACACGCTGCTCGGCGGGGGCATGAGCTCGCGCCTGTTCCAGAGCGTGCGCGAGGAGGCCGGCCTCGCCTACTCGGTGTACACGGCGGCCGACTTCCACCGCGACTCGGGAATGTTCTCGATCCATCTCGGGGTGTCACCGGAGCGCGGTCGCGAGGCGCTGGCGCGCGTACGGGCGGAGCTGCATGCGATTTGCGCGGAGGGACCGTCGGAGGCCGAGCTCGAAGCAACGCGCGGCCAGATCCGCGGCGGCCTGCTCATGAGCCAGGAGAGCGTGTCGAGCCGCATGTACCAGCTGGCCCACGACGAGCTCTACCACCGGCGATTCGTCCCGCTCGAAGAGCAGGTCGAGCGCATCCTGGCTGTCACCCGGGAGGACGTCACGGAGGCGGCACGCGCCTACGCCCGTCCCGAGCACTTCGCGTTGACCGCCCTGGGTCCGGCGAAGGGGGCGCCTCTCGGCGAGAGCGACTGGCCGATCGCGGGGGAGGCGATCGGAGCCGCGCCGCCCGCGGTCGCGGATGGACCACGGCCGGAAAGCGTGCGATGATGGTCCGGGATCGTCCCTCCAAGTGCCAACCGGAATGCGTGCATCCCCCGTGTCCGCACCGCTCACGATCGCTGCCGTAGAGCCCTCGCGGGCCGAGCCCGAGGCCCCCCCCCGTTTCGCCCGTGGGGTGATCGCGATCACATTTGCCAAGCTGTGGTTCGTGATCGCGGGCTACGGGATCTTCGCGGTGCTGACGCGCACGCTGGGGCCCCGGGATTTCGGGCTGTATGCCGTCGTGACCTCGATCGTTTCCGTGGTCAACAACGCGCTGATCTCGGTGACGGTTCGGGCCGTCGCGCGATTCACGGCGCGGGACGAGCGCTCCGCCGGATCGGTGCTGCGCTCGGCAATGCTCCTGCTCATGGCGCTCGGGATGTCGATCTTCGTCGCGCTCGAGATCCTCGCCTCGCCGATCGCCGCCTGGCTCCACGACCCCGATCTGGCGGCGCCGCTGCGCGTCGTCGCCCTGGTCGTGCCGGCCTACGCCCTGTACGCGGTCAACGTCGGCTTCCTGAACGGCCTGCGTCGATTCCAGATCCAGGCCGTGCTCGACAGTGCCTACTCGACGCTGCGAGCCGGTCTTCAGATCGGTGCGGTCGCGCTCGGCCTCGGGGTGATGGGCGCCGTCTCGGGGTTCGCTGCCGCCGCGGCCCTCATCGTCGGCGCGTCCACGGTCGTGGTTCGTCGAGCTGCGCATCCGAAGGGGCCGTTCCAGACGCGCGAGATGATCCATTTCGCAGCTTGGTTCGCGGGGCTCACGCTGGCCGCGAACCTGATGCTCGCGGCGGATCTGTGGATCGTGAAGTGGCTGAGCCCGCCTGCGATCGCGAACCAGCAGGTCGGACTCTACCGCGCTGCGCTCACGATCTCGCAGCTGCTCTACCAGCTCCTGATCCCGCTTGCGCTGGTCATCTTCCCCCATCTCTCGCACCTCGGCCATGCCCCGGATCCGGAGCGTGCCCGCAACCTGGTGCGGGACGCGCTCCGCTATCTGGCTCTGTCGGTGCTGCCGGGAGCGGCACTGATCTCGGTCATGGGGGGCGAGATCCTCGGCCTGCTCTACGACCGGGCATACGTGCCGGCGGGCGCGTGGCTCGACGCGCTGGGGCCGGCCTACGCCGCCTGGACCATCGCGTACGTGCTCGCCGTCGCTTTGAGTGGAGCCGGCTACGTGCGGTCCGGGCTGGGGGTGGCGCTGGTCGGGCTGTCGGGACAGGCGATCGCAGCGGCCCTCCTCTGCGCCCGATTCGGTCCGCATGGCGCGGCCTGGGGCGATGGCGTGGGGATGACCTTGGCGCTGGCGGTGGGACTGCCTCTGGCGATACGCCGCTTCGGAGACATCATCCCGTGGGCGAGCGTGGCGCGCGGGGCGGCGCTCGCAGTCCTCCTGGCGCTCGTAGCTTCGCGCTTCCCGGCCAGCGGCTGGCTCGTGCCCGCGAAGGGGCTGGCGCTCGCGGTCGCAGCCGTGCTGCTGCTCATCGCGTCGGGCGAGCTCAAGCTCCCGGGTCGAATGCGCGGCATCCCGGAGACCGCATGAAAGCGCTCGTCCTCACGACTTCGTACCCGGTTCGCCCGCTGAGCCTGAGCGGCGCGTTCGTGCGCGAGATGCTGCGCGGCCTGGTCCCCTTCGGCTGGAGCTTCGAGGTCGTGACGCCCGCGGCTGCTCCGCCTTCGGGCGTCGCGGCCGAGCCCGGGATCGCTGTGCGCGAGGCGCACTATGGCGGCGCACGCATGCGCGGAGGGCTCGCGCACAGCCGTGGAAGTGGGCGCTGGCGCCCGGGCTCGTGCTGGGGCTGATGCGCGCAGCTGAGCGCGCGCTCGATGCGTCATCTTGCGACGTGATCTGGAGTCAGTGGCTGATTCCCTGCGGCGCGATCGGGGCGCGGCTCGCGAGGCGCCGCGGCGTCCCGCATCTTGCCACCGCCCACGGCGCCGACGTGGCCTGGCTCGAGCGAGTGGCGCGTGTGCCGGGTGTGAAGTCGGCCCTCGCTTCGCTGTGGTCGCACAGCGTCCTCACAGCGCCCGCGGAACGCACGGCGGCACGTGTGGGGGCGGCGCTCGGGCGATCCGACGTCCGCTGCGCCCCGCTTCCCGCATCGGTCCCGGCGAGCCCGCAGGCCGGCGGGCTCCCGCGCCTGCTCTTCCTCGGTCGCTTCGAGCCCATCAAGGGCCCCGATCTCCTGCTCGAAGCGCTCGCGCTGCTGCCCCGGGGGTTGTTTCGAGACGTCACGCTGGCGGGCGCGGGCAGCCTCGAGGGAGCGCTGCGCGAGCGATCGGGCCGGCTCGGCATTCCGGTCCGTTTTCCGGGCGTGGTCGAGGGCGCAGCCAAGGCCGCAACGCTCGCGGCGTCCCACGCCGTCGTGCTGCCGTCGCAAAGGCTGCGCGACGGACGCGTCGAGGGCTTGCCGCACGCAGCTTTCGAGGCGCTGGCCGCCGGCCGGCCCCTGGTCGCGCCCCGCGAGGGAGCGCTCGCCGACCTGATCGCGGGGAGCGGCGCGGGGGTGCTCTACGACGCGCCCGCCGATCGCGAGGGGCGCGTGCGATCGCTGGCGCGGGCGCTGCTCGCGCTCGGGCGTCGCCCGCAGGGCCTGCGCGAGCTGGCGGCGCGCGCGCGCGCAGCCGGCGAAGCTTTCCGCCCGCCGCGCTCGCTCATCTGCTGGCACGAGCGCCTCATCGCGTGCGCGGCGGGCACGGCATGAGCCCGTGCGCGCGCGTGGCGCTCGTCATCCCCGCGCGCAACGAGTGCCGCCTGCTTCCCCGCGTGCTCGATGCGATCCCGGCGTGGGTCTGGAGCGTGTTCCTGGTGGACGACGCGAGACAGGACCGGACCGGAGATGTGATGCGCGCGTGGGGCGATCCCCGCGCCCGGAGGCTCTCATCTGCGCGGAGGCTTGGCGTGGGCGGCGCGATCCTGCTGGGCTACCGCGAGGCGCTGGCGCTGGGCGCCTCCTGCGCGGTCGTGGTGGCAGCTGACGCGCAGATGGATCTGGCTGAGCTGCCGGCCGTGCTCGGCCCGATCGCGCGAAGCGAAGCCGACTACGTGCAGGGTTGTCGCTTCCTCCGCGACGCGCCACGCGGCCCGATGCCGTGGACGCGCGTGCTCGGCAACCGCGTCTTGAGTGCCGCGACCTCGTGGGCCGCGGGCCGCAGGATCGCCGACAGCCAGTGCGGCTTCACAGCCGCCACCGCGGGCGCGCTGCGCGTGCTCGTCGATGCCGCCCTCCCGGGCGGCTACGGCTTCCCGGCGCTCGCGCGGCTCGAGATGCATCGCCGCGACCTTCGCGTGGCGGAGGTCCCTGTGAGGGCGCTCTACGGGACCGAGGTCTCGGGGATCCGGCCGTGGCGGGACCCGGCACTGATCCTCGCGCGCATCCTGCGGCTCGGCCTCGCGCGCCGGCTCGCGGCCCGGCCCCATGCGCTCGGCCCCGCCGGCCTGCCGGACGGCGCGGGCGGGACGGCATGAGGGTCCTGCTGGTCACGAAGCCTCTCTCCCCGCCCTGGAACGACAGCGGAAAGGTCGTACCCCGTGACCTGGCCCTCGCGGGTCCCGGACGCCACGAGCTGCAGGTCCTGACGTCTCGCGGGGACCCGACAGCATGGCCAGCCGGTGTGCGCGCCCATGCCGTCTACGCCACGGCGGGGCGCGCGCGGCTCGCTCGGCCGCGCATGATGGCGGAGGTGTGGCGGCGCAGGCGTGAGTTCGACGCCCTGCACTACTTCTTCCAGCCGCATCCTGCTGGAGCGCGCCGCGCTCGGACCGCGCGGCGGCGCGCGTCCTGTTCGCTCCGGTCACGGTCGTGCTCTCGCGCTCGACCGCGCAGCTTCTCACGCGCGCGGGGAGTGCAGCCCCGCGTGTGATCCCGCCGGGCCTCGCAGAGCTGGATCCGATTCCGGCGACGCGCGCAGCTGCCGCGCGCATGCGGCTCGGGGCGCATTGCACCTTCGTCGTGTATCCGGGGGACTACGACTTCTCGGGCGGCTACGATCTGCTGCTCGAGGCCTGGGCCGGCGCCCCCGATCTGCCGATGCTGGTGCTCGCCGGGCGCGACAAGACCCGGGCGACGGCGGAGGCGCGAGCTGCGCTCGAGCGGCGCGCGCGCGATCTCGGCCTTGCGGAGCGCGTATGTTTCGTGGGAACGGTAGAGGACATGCCGGCCCTGCTCGCGGCTTCCAGCGGCGTGCTGTTTCCCGCGCGCTCCCTGTACGCGAAGAGCGACGTGCCGATCGTGCTCCTCGAGGCGTGGCGATCCTCTCGCCCGGTGTGGGTGAGCGAGCTGCCGCCGCTCGCCGAGCTGACAGCGGGCCTCGGCCCGGCACTGCCGTACGATGCTGCGGCCTGGGCGGCCGCCGTCCGGCGTGTTCCAGCGGAGGGGCAAGCGCTCGGAGATGCGGGCCGCGCCCGGCTGCTCGAGCGCTATGGGGCGCGGCGCATGCGGGAGGCCTACGAGACGCTGTACGACGAGGTCGAAGCCGGACTCGAGCGCGCGCGCGGACGATGAAGGACACGCGGGCCTACTACGACGACTTCAGTTCGCACTACGACGACGCCCGGGAGCGGGGCTACCACGCGCTGCTCGACGATCCCGAGGCGGAGTGCGTGCGCCGCTGGCTCGCCGGCCGGCGCGTGCTCGAAGTGGGATGCGGCACCGGACTCGTGATGGAACGCGTGCGGCGCTTCGCCCCGGGCGTGATCGGGATGGACCTGTCGGGCGGCATGCTGTCGCGGGCGCGCGCGCGCGGCTTGCCGGTGTGTCGGTCGTCGGCGCTCGCGCTGCCGTTCCGGGCGCAGAGCTTCGACCTGGTCTACTCGTTCAAGGTGCTGCCCCACATCCAGGCCCTCGATCCGGCGCTGGCGGAGGTGGCGCGCGTGCTCGACAGGGGCGGAGTGGCGCTGCTCGAGTTCTACAATCCGCGGAGCCTGCGTGGTCTATGGAAGAGGATGCGCTGGTGGAGGAAGCCGGTGGGAAGCTCGTCGCACGATCGAGATGTGTTCACGGCGTA
>VBOS01000241.1 GCA_005893185.1 Candidatus Eiseniibacteriota bacterium | reverse complement strand
CCGAAGCGGCGCTCGCCTCCGGCGACGGCGCCGCGCTACGCGGGCTCGCGCATCGGCTCAAGGGCAGCAGCCGCACGCTCGGCGGCGCCGCGGTCGGCGAGGCATGCGATGTGCTCGAGAAGGCCGCCGAGCGCCACGGTCTCGAAGGCGCACCCGCTGCGCTCTGGGCCCTGCGCTCCGAGCTGGCACGCCTCGAGGGCGCGCTGCGCGCCCGCGGCCTCGGCCGCGCGGCGGCGTGACGGGGGGGCGCGCAGGATGCGCGACCCGAGCGGCCGCGCATGCGGTTCCCCCTCGCCGCCCCGCGGCCTCCTCGGAGGAGCCTAGCCCACCTTCTCGGCGATGCTCTTCGCCTGCAGGAACAGCAGCAGGTAATCGCGGCCGCCGGCCTTGGAATCGGTGCCGCTCATGTTGAACCCGCCGAAGGGGTGCGCCCCTACGATCGCGCCCGTGCACTTGCGGTTCACGTAGAGGTTGCCGACGAAGAACTCGCGCTTGGCGCGCTCGATCTTCTGCGCGTTCTTCGTGTAGACGGCGCCGGTCAGGCCGTAGTCCGTCGCGTTCGCGACCGCCAGCGCCTCTTCGAAGGACTGGACCGGGATCACCGCCAGCACCGGGCCGAAGATCTCCTCCTGCGCGATCCGCGCCTCGGGCCGTACATCGGCGATCACGGTCGGCTGGACGAACCAGCCGTCCCGGCCGGGGACCGCACCGCCGCCCGCGACCAGCCGTCCCTCGCGCTTCCCCTGCTCGATGTAGGCGACGATCTTTGCTTGAGCTTGCCGAGGAACTCGTCGTAGACCTTGCGGCTCACGATCGCTCGGGAGCAGGCCGAGCACTTCTGACCCTGGAAGCCGAACGCAGATGCCGAAACCCCCTGGGCGGCCGCGTCGAGGTCGGCCTCCTCGTCCACGATAATCGCGTCCTTGCCGCCCATCTCAGCGACCACGCGCTTGAGCCAGATCTGGCCGGGCTGAACCTCGCTCGCGAGGTGGTTGATCCCCACGCCGACCTCGCGCGACCCGGTGAAGGAGACGAAGCGCGTCTTCGGGTGCCTCACCAGCGTGTCGCCTACCGTGCTGCCGCCGCCGGTCACGAACTGGAGGACGCCGGGCGGCAAACCGATCTCCTCCATGAGCGCGAAGAACTGCCACGCGATCGCCGGGGAATCGCTCGAGGGCTTCACCACCACGGTGTTGCCGGTCACGATCGCGGCGCTCGTCATGCCGACCATGATGGCGAGCGGAAAGTTCCACGGCGGGATCACCGCCCCGGCGCCGAGCGGGACGTAGACCAACGTTCCGCGCTCGCCGGGGAGCTGCGTCACGGGCTGCGGCTCTCCGTAGCGCAGCATCTCGCGGGCGTAGAACTCCATGAAGTCGATGGCCTCCGCGGTATCGGCGTCGGCTTCGGCCCAGCTCTTTCCCACCTCGAACACCAACCAGGCACTGAACTCGTGGCGGCGCTCCCGCATGCGGCGCGCGGCTTCGAGCAGCAAGGCGGCGCGCTCGCCGGCCGGCACGCGGCTCCACGACGCGAACGTGGTGTGAGCGGACTCGACCGCGCGCGCCGCCTGGTCGCGGCTCGCGGCCTGGAAGCGCCCGATCACCTCGGCGGGCCGGGCGGGATTGAGGCTCGCGAACGTCCTCTCGCCCTTCACGCGCTCCCCCGCGATCACGAGCGGATACTCCTTGCCGAGCGCCGCGCGCACCGTGGCCAGCGCCTTCTCGAACGCGGACCTGTTCTCGGGGCGCGTGAAGTCCGTCGCCGGCGTCGGGCGGTATTCGGCGAGCGAGCCGAGGTCCACTGCCGCGATGGAGCGTGCGGTTGCGGGGTTCATGTCATCCTCCGGAATGTCATCGTGCAGGACGTGGGTCTGCTGGAGTCCGAGGTTCGCGTCGGAGGGTAGAACTTCGGGGGACGCCTGTCGAAAGCGCGCACCGCAGGCGGGTGCGCCAGCGCGCATCGCGCCCGCCCTCCGCCCGCTTGGCCTCGATCGCGCCGCTGCGCGCCTTCGCGAGCGAGAGGAGATCGCCCGCGGGCCGTACCGCCGCTCAGTACATCAGCACCATGCGGCGCGTCGCGACGTAGCCCCCGGCTCGGAACCGGTAGAAGTACATCCCCGCCGGCAGCCCGCGCCACGCCCGCCCGGCCTCCGGCCCGAAGCTCACGCTGTACTCCCCTGGCCCCTGCTCGCCCGCCACCAGCACCCCCACCCGCTCCCCCTTGAGGTCGTACACCTCCAGGCTCACCCGCGCCGCCTGCGGCAACGCGTAGCGGATCTCCGTCCGCCCCACGAACGGGTTCGGCCGGTTCGGCCACACCGCGAACGCCGTCAGCCCCACCCCCTCCACCCCCACCACCGGCACCCCGCGCCCCGTCACATGCACCGTGTGCGGCGAGCCCGGATCGTCCCCCACCACCGTCAGCGTCGCGCTGTCGTAGCCCGCCGCCACCGGCCGGTAGTACACCCCCACCGTGTCCGTCGCACCCGCTGCCACCACCAGCTTGGTGCGCCCCGCCCAGAACTGCGCGTCGCTCGACGTCACCGACGTCACCGCCAGCGCCGCCGTCCCCCCGTTCACCATCGTCAGCGCACCGCCGCGCACCGCCCCTACCCCCGTCGTCCCCACCTCCAGCGGGCTCGGGCTCGCCATCAGGTACGGCACCGTGATGCTGAACCCCTCCTTGCTCTCGTCCT
>VBOS01000242.1 GCA_005893185.1 Candidatus Eiseniibacteriota bacterium | reverse complement strand
CTGGCAAACGGCCTCGGGTAATCTCCGTCTTTCGCAGTCAGGTAACGACCCGACGGGCCATCGGGCATCTGCTTTAGAACGGTCGCCAGACCGGAATACGCAGGGCGCGTCCGCCCTCGCGCTGGCCTCTCCTGGGGAGGAAGAGGCTACCCCTTCGAGTTTCTTCCCGCTGAGCCGCCGGGCCCTCACCCGTCGATTCCTCGATCACGCACTGCCGCGCAGGCGGCTTGTCGCTCGCGGTCTCGCCGTTTCGGGCCCGCCCACGCGCTTCTCGAGGGGCGTTCCGGCAGTCCACCGATTGGAAAGGGAGCCCCTTTGGACTTCCACGCGCGTCACGCATGGGCCGCCCCGTCGCTTCTCGTCCTGGCCGCCATCGTCATCTCCACCCCCGCGCATTCGCAATTCGCGCCGGCCCCACGCATCCGGGCCGGCGCGGGTCGCGGCCGCTCGCAATCTCCATCGGCCGCACATCACGTCGTCCAACGGAGGACCCCCGAATGAAGAAGCCGCGCCTCGCGACCGCTGCGCAGGGACTGCTCGCGCTCGCTCTGTCGATTCCCGCCGTCCCGGCATCGGCCATGCTCACCGATCCACTCACGGTCTTCACCGTGCCCGCCTTCTCCAAGCCGGCTTACCTGGCACCGATCGTGGACCCGACCTTCCAGTCCACGGTCACGCGGCTCGGGAACAACATCGGCTCATCGACCACCCCGGTGTCGGGCACATGGGGCAGCGACGCGCGCCATGTCTACTCCAAGCAACAGCCCTGGAACTCCGACCAGACCCTGATCACCACCGAGAACCGCAGCGGCGGCTCGCCCACCCCCATGATCCTGGACGGCACGACGTACGCGCCGCGCTACGCCCCGTGCGGCAACTACGGCCCGTGGGACTACCGCTGGCATCCCAGCCCCGCCCACTCCCACGAGCAGATCAACGTCAACTCGTCCGGCACCGAGCTGATGTGGTTCGACGTCACGACCTGCACCAAGACGCGCTCGTGGACGCTGCCGATCGCGGTCGACTACGGGATCGGCTCGGGCGAGGGCAATCCATCCAACGACGGGCGCTTCGTCGCGCTCGGGAGCGCCACGCGCATGTTCGTGGTCGACATGGATCCCCAGCCTCCCTTCGCCGCCTATCCCAACCGCCGGATCGGGCCGACCCTGGACATCTCCTCCTGCGGCCTCTCCAGCGGCTGCGCGATCGACTGGGTCTCGATCTCGGCCTCGGGCAAGTACGCGGTCGTGAACTACGACGGCGATCACCCCCGCGTATTCGACGTCGATCCCAACACGCTCGCATTGTCGCCCCATCCCGAGCAGACCGCGGCTCCGCGTTGCTCCGGCTCCGCTTCCGCCGGCTACATCTACGACCTCGGGCACGCGGATTTCGCGCTCAATCCGTTCGACGGCAACGCCGACGTGCTCGTGGGGCAAGAAGGATGTGGCAACGCCGGCTCGACCGTGGGCGGCAAGCTGATCGGCTACGTCGTCATGGTGCGGCTGTCGGACGGCGCGATCACCCCGCTGACCTCTCCGAGCAACGAGGCGTATCCCGATCACGTCTCGACCCGCAACATTGGCTGGCCGGGGTGGGCGTTCGTGAGCCACTACGATGAGCCCGGCAAGCGATTCAGCGACGAGATCATCGCCGTGAAGCTCGACGGCAGCCTCGCCTGTCAGCGCCTCGCGCACTCGCACACGGCGTTCAGCGGCTGCTATCGCTGCGAAGCGCATCCTGCGCCGTCCCCGGACGGCCAGCGCGTGATCTTCGCCAGCAACTGGGCGCAGGACTGCGGCGGCGGCTGTGGCTCCAGCTCCGACATCAAGGATTACGTCGTCTCCAACCCGCACTTGGTCGACGCGGGCCCCGCCGCCACGCCGCCGAGTGATTCGAGGCTCGCGCTGGACCGGGTTTCTCCCAACCCTGCGGTCGCATCGTTCCGCGTGTCCTTCACGCTCGCGGGTGCGGGCGTTGCGAGCCTCGATCTCTTCGACATCGTCGGGCGGCGGGTGACGCACCGGGATCTGGGCGCCCTCGGTCCCGGGCCGCACGAAGCCATGTTGCGGCCCGATGCGGGCCTGCCGCCGGGCATCTACTCCATGCGTTTGGTCGAGGCCGGGCGCGATGTCGTCGCGCGGGTGGTGCTCATGCGCTAGCTCCTTCAAGAAGTCCGAGAAAGTCCCCGACGGGCCATCGGGTACACCACCACCCGCTGTTCGCAGCGCAAGAACTCCCGTGGAACGCCGTGTCCTGTCGGGCATGGATTGAATCACGGGAGGCGAGGTCTTCATGCAGTTCCTCCGCTCGCATCTACTCCTGGCCGCCGTCGCACTCTCGGTTCCCATCCCATTCACTCCCGCCCTCGCAGCAGACGAGATCCACTGGACGATGACGGGACCGACGTCGGTGACGCTCGAATGGCGTGGCTCCAACGGGTCGCTGCGCTACGGCCTCAACAGCTCGTACGGCCTCGCCACCACCGCCGTCACACCGAGCCCGCTCCCCTACTCTTCCTCCGGCCCCTTCTGCGAGGCTCGCCTCACCGGCCTCCTCCCCAACACGGTCTACCACTACTCGGTCGCCGGGGGGCCCGACCATCTCTTCCGCACCATGCCCGCCGTGGGTATGACCTTCGTCGTCTACGTCGAAGGGGACATCGGCGACACCTCCAATTACTCCCGCGTCGGCCCGGTCCAGTCGCTGATCGCCCACGGCGGACCGACCCTCGTGCTGGGCGTCGGCGACCTGACCTACGGCAACGCGAACGGGCAGGCGGCTGTGGACAACCACTTCAACAACGTCATGGATTGGGCCCTGGACGCGGCCTACATGCCGGCCTGGGGCAATCATGAATGGGACAGCTCCGGGGACAACCTCAAGAACTACAAGGGCCGGTTCGATTTCCCCAATCCTCAGACCTCTCCCGGGGCGCCGACCGCCGGCTGCTGCGGCGAGGATTGGTACTGGTTCGACTGCGGCGGCGTGCGCTTCATCTCCTATCCGGAGCCCTACACCGACGCCAGCTGGTCCGATTGGAGAACGAAGGCCGGCGCCCTGATGGACGCCGCCCAGGCCGACCCCAGCATCGCCTTCATCGTGACCTACGGCCATCGCCCCGCCTATTCGTCCGGCTGGCATCCCGGGGATGCGACCCTCGCCGGCTACATGGACGCGCTCGGGAGCGCGCACAGCAAGTACGTGCTCAACCTCAACGGCCACAGCCACAACTACGAGCGCACCTACCCCCGGCACGGCGTGACCCACATCACCGTCGGGACCGGCGGTTCGTCGCTCGAGGAGGCGAGCGGGAGCTGCCTCTACGCCGGTGGATGTCCGCCACCCTCGTGGTGCGCATTTCGCGCGTTCCACCACGGGGCGCTGCGGCTGACGATCACGCCCACCTCCATCCGCGGGAGCATGATCTGCGGGCCCGCGGGGGATTCGGGCGCCAGCAAGAACGACATCACGTGCAACTCGGG
>VBOS01000240.1 GCA_005893185.1 Candidatus Eiseniibacteriota bacterium | reverse complement strand
CACGCTCGCCTGGACACCGACCTACCACGACGCGGGGGCCTACACCGTCACGTTCACGGCCGCCAACGCGCTCTCCGGCGCCGACACAACTGCGATCACGGTCACAGGCGTCGACCTTCCCCCCGCTGTCACGGCGCCGTCCAACGTTCCGGCCACCGAGACGAGCCCGGTCACGGTCACGGTGCAGGCGGGGGACGAAGACGGCGATCCGATCGCATCTCTGACCGCGGATCTCTCGAGCCTGCCGGCCGGCAACAACGCTGTGTTCACGCCCGGGCCGGGGAACACGGCCGGCACGCTCACCTGGACGCCGACGTACAACGACGCGGGGAGCTACACCGTCACGTTCACGGCCGCCAACGCGCTCTCGGGCGCGGGCAGCACCGTGATCGCCGTCGCCAACCTGGACCGCGCGCCGGCCGTCACGGCTCCGGCGACGGCGTCCGTGCTGGAAGCCGGCGCGCTCTCGATGGCGGTGCAGGCCGCCGATGCGGACGGCGATCCGATCGCGTCGCTGACCGCGGATCTCTCGGGCCTGCCGGCCGGCAACAACGCGATCTTCACTCCGGGTTCGGGAAACACATCTGGCACGTTGAGCTGGACCCCGAGCTACGCCGATTCGGGGAGCTACACGGTATCGTTCACAGCCGCCAACGCGCTCTCGGGCTCGGCCGGCACTGCGCTCCGGGTGATCGACGTGTATCACCCTTATGCCGCCGGAACCTTCTACGTGGACACGTCGAATCCGGCCTGCTCGGACCTGGGACCGGGAACCGAGGCGCAGCCGTACTGCACCATCTCGGCGGCGCTCGCAGACCACGCCGGCCCGGGCACAGCCATCATCGTCAAGCCCGGCGTCTACCGCGAGCGGGTCACGATCAGTGCATCCGGCTCCCCCGACAGCCTGCTGATCCTGCACGCATCTGGACCCGGGGTCGTGATCGAAGGCGCGGACGACTTCACGAATCCCACCCTGTGGGTGCCGTACTCCGGCAGCGTCTGGCTCGCCGCGAGCGTCAACTGGGGCCCACAGCAGGTGTTCGCCGACGGGGGGGCGCGGCTCGCGGCCTCCTCCGCCTCGCCCGGCGCTCTCGCGTCCGGCACGTTCCGGTACGTGAGCAACGCCGGGCTCTACGTGAACGTGGGCGGAGCCAGTCCTGCGAGCCACCAGGTCATGGTCGGCCACCGCAAGAACGGCTTCGTCGCCTACGCCGAGGAATGGATCACGATCGAAGGCTTCACCGTCACGCGCATGGAGGATCGCACGATCTATCTCGACGACCAGTGCGACAACATCAATGTCCTTCACAACACCGTCACCTTCGGGAACAAGTACGGGATCCAGGCCTCCGGAGGCTACGGATTCCGGATCGGAGGCAACACCAGCTCCGACAACAACGATCACGGCATCTCGCTCGTCAACGGCGTCACGGGCAGCATCATCGAAGACAACGAGTCGTTCCGAAACGCCCGATCCTCCCAGCGCGCGGCGAACGGGATCTACGTGTATGCCAGCTCCAGCAACGTCTTTCGACGGAATCGGCTCCACGACAACCAGGACACGGGGCTCCACTTCCAGAACGGCGCCAACAACAACATCTCCTACCTGAACCGCTCGTGGAGCAACGGCGACCACGGCTACGACCATCTCCAGGGGTCGACCGGCACCCTCCACGTCTGCGACGTCGCGTACGGGAACTACCGGGACGGATTCTCCGTCGAGGGCAACTCCCCCGGCACCCAGATCTACAACTCGATCGCGATCGACAACGGGCTCGGCACGAACGAGTTCGACCTGTGGGTCGACTCCGGCTCCACGACCGGATTCGTGTCCAACTACAACCTGTTCTGGAACTCCACGAGTCAGCCGCCGATCAAGTACATCAGCTCGCTCTACCCCTCGGTCGCGGGGTACAGCGCGGTGAGCGGGCAGGATGCCCAGTCGCTCCAGGCGGATCCCCGGTTCGTGAACGCAGCGGCCGGGGACTTCCATCTGAATGCGGGCTCGCCCGCGATCGACAATGGCGGCTCCGGCGTGCCCAATTGGCCGTCGTCCGACGCAGAGGGCCGTGCGCGTTTGGACGACCCGATGCAGCCCAATGCGGGCGCCGGGCCAGTCGCGTACGCGGATCGCGGCGCCCTCGAATACCGGCCCGCTGTGCTGGCGATCACGCCGACTTCGGGTCCGGATCCGCTGGCTGTGTCGGCGAGCGCATCAGGATCCATTGGCCCCGATGGGACGGCGGTCTCGTACCGGTTCGATTTCGGCGACGGAGCCGTGGTCGGCCCCCAGCCCGGCCCCACCGCCGCTCACACCTACGCGGCCGGCAACTGGACCGCAACGGTCACGGTCACGAGCCAGAGCGGCGGCACATGCGCAGCGGCTGCGGCCGTCGCCGTGAATGCGCGGCCGGTTGCTTCGCTGGCCGTGAGCCCGGCGACCGGAGACGCACCGCTGACCGTCGCGCTCGACGCATCGGCGTCGAGCGACCCGGATGGGACCGTGGCTTCGTACCGGTTCAATTTCGGCGACGGAGCGTCCATCGGGCCCCAGACGTCCGCCACAGCTACCCACACCTACGCTGCAGGCACATGGACCGCGAGCGTGACGGTCACGGACGACAAAGGTGGGACGTCGTCGGCAACCGCCACCGTGATCTCGGTGAACCAGGCACGGCACCCGCCCACGGTCGCGGCGGCGCCCGCCGTGTCCGTCCCCGAGTCGAGCCCGCTCTCGCTCGTCGTCCAGGCCTCGGACCCGGATGGAGAGGCGATCACAACTCTCACCGCCGATCTCAGCGGGTTGCCGGCCGGCAACAGGGCGATCTTCACAACGGGTCCCGGCGATTCGACCGGCGTTCTCGCGTGGACCCCGACCTACAGCGACTCCGGGAGCTACACCGTGAGGTTCTCCGCAGCCAACGATCAGGTGGGCACAGCCACATCCGTGATCAGGGTGACCAACGTGGACCGCGCTCCTCTGGTGACCGCGCCGGCCACGGCGAGCGGTGTGGTGGCCAGGCCAATCACGGTCGACGTGACCGCAGGCGACCCGGACGGGGATCCGATCACCTCGCTGACCGCCGACCTCTCGAGCCTGCCGGCCGGAAACAACGGCGTGTTCGTGGCCGGCTCCGGAAACACTTCCGGAACGCTCACATGGACCCCGGTGGCTGGAGACTCCGGAGCGTACGGCGTGAGCTTCACCGCCGCGAACGCGCTCTCGGGAACCGCCGTGACCTCGATCCAGTTGCGGCCCTGGGACGATCCGCCCGTCGCAGCCTTGACCGTGGCCCCCGCGACCGGGAACGAGCCGCTCACGGTCGTGGCCGATGCATCGGGATCGAGCGACCCAGACGGCACGACCCTCTCCTATCGGTTCAACTTCGGCGATGGCTCAGTGGTGGGGCCTCAGTCCGGCGCAACCGCCTGGCACGAATTCGACGAGGGGGATTTCATGGTGAGCGTCGTCGTCAAGGACGCGGAGGGAGACTCGAGCACGGCCACGGCCCACGTCGTCGTGGCCGCCGTGGGGAGCGGACCGAACCTGGCGTCCAACCCATCGTTCGAGGCCAACATCGCGGGCTGGGCCCCGTTCGGCGGAGCGACGATCCAGCGTGTCGCTGGCGGCTTCGACGGCGCCTGGTCGATGAAGATGTCGGGGCCCGCCAGCACGGCCCAGTTTGGAGCCACCGATTCGCCAAACTGGGTGGATACGACTCCCGCGGCCGGGACCCGCTACCGGTTCTCGGCATGGGTGCGTGCCGCCACCGCCCACGGCCAGGCCCGCCTGCGCATTCGCGAGTACGTGGATGGAGTACGGGTCGGCGGCTTTGGCTATTTCTCGAACGCGGTATGGCTGGCCCCGACGTGGCAGCTGCTGCTGATCGACTACGTCGCGCAGAGCACCGGCTCCACGCTCGACTTGCAGTTCGAGGACACGCCGGTGGCGGCCGGCGAGGAATTCCAGGTGGACGACGTTTCGATCCGCATCGTGACCGGGGCGTCATCTACGGTCGCCGAAGGGGCGCCCGATCTCAAGCGCATGACGCCGCTCCGCTCCGTGACGGCTGAGGAATCCGTGCTCGACGTCGATTCTGCTGAGTCGCTGTGGAAGGTTCGCGTCGGCGTAGCCCCCGGACCCGACGGGAGCGTTCCACGCTTCGCGCGCCTGGCGTTGCGATACCAAGATCGTGAGGCGGCGGCTTCCGAGATCGTTTCCTCCGCCGACGGCGCATGCGCCCCGACGGAGGTCTCGTTCGATCGCCAGGATCTGAAGAGGCTGTTCGCGGGCCTCGCGCGGGGCCAGCAGGACATCACGGCGACCGTGATCGCGGAGCCCGTTGGCGGCGTCGCTCAGTTCGGCAACTTGGCCGTTCGGGTGCTCGGCGCACTGGAGCCGTTGCGACCGGTCGTGTCGCCGAACCCGATGCGCGCGCACGGCGGGATCGGGTTCGCGACGTCGCGGCCTGGGCCCATGCGGGCCGAGCTCTTCGACGCATCCGGCAGGCGCGTGCGGCGGCTGGCAGCCGCCGAATCTTACCCGTCGGGATGGCACGATGTCGCCGTGGATGGGCGTGATGACGGCGCATCCGTGCTTTCCGCGGGCATCTACTTCTATCGCATCGTATCGGTGGACGGCGTCGTGACCGGACGCCTCGTGCTGTTGAGGTAGCGGATCCGGCGCTGGCCGCAGCGTCCGGGGGCAGCATCCGCATTCGCAAGGGAAGGGCGGTTCTGTGAACTGCATCGTGAGCCCGAACGCGACGCCGTCTCGTGCCCCTACGATCCGGAGGCGACTCGCCCCCGTAAAGCTTCACGCCCTGGTCGCCGCCGTGGTCGCGAGCCTGACGGGGTGGTGCTTGCCGGCGGCTGCCGCGACGTACTACGTCGATCGCGGCAACCCCTCCTGCGTGAACTCGGGCGCAGGGGCGGGCACGGCGGCGCAGCCCTACTGCACGATCTCGGCGGCCGTCGCCGCGCGCGCAGCGGCGGGGAACACGATCCTCGTGAGCCCCGGCATCTACCCCGAGCAGGTCACGATCAATGCCTCCGGCGCCTCCGGCTCTCCCCTCGTCCTCCAGGCACCCGCGAGCGGGGTCGTGATCGACGGCGCAGATGACTTCGCGGTCGCCTCCAATTGGACCTTGGCATTCGGCGACGTGTGGCTGGCTCCCACAGTGACCTGGCACCCCAAGCAGGTCTTTCTCGACGGGACCCGGGCCGACTCGTCCACGGTCGATCCGGCCGCCCTTCCGGCGCGCTCGTTCCGGTGGGTGGCGGGCGCCGGCCTCTACGTCAACGCAGGCGGCGGCAACCCGGGAGCCCATCAGGCCCGGGTCGGCCATCGCAACTACGGCCTCTCCCTGTTCGGGAGATCCTGGATCACGATCGACGGCTTGGCTGTGACCCGCACGGAAGATCGCGGCGTCTATCTCAACGGCTCGTGCACCAACGTCACGATCGTCCGGGACACCGTGACGTTGGCCGCCAAGATGGGGATCCAGATCGTGGGTGGATCGGGCATTCGGGTGAGCGCGAGCAGCATCCACGACAACTACGACCACGGCATCGCCCTGATCGGCGGGGCGACGGCATGCACGATCGAGGACAGCGAATGCTACAACAACGCGCGGCCGACCGATCGCCTGGCGAACGGGATCTACCTCTTCAACAGCCCAGGCAACACGATCCGGCGCAACCGCGCCCACCACAACGCCGACACCGGGATCCACGTCCAGTCGGGCTCCAACAACTGCATCGAGTATTTGAACCGCTCGTGGAGCAACGGCGACCACGGCTACGATCACCTCGGCGCGACGGGCACCCTCCACATCGGCGATGTCGCATATGGAAATTACAGGGACGGGTTCTCGATCGAGGGCGCGGCGAACGGGACCCAGCTCTACGACTGCATCGCCACCGACAACGGGCTCACGACCAACGAGTTCGATCTGTGGGTCGACGGCGGCTCTTCGACCGGCTTCGTCTCCGATTACAACATCTTCTGGAACTCGACGCAGCAGGCTCCGATCAAGTACGTCGCTTTCACTCCTTACGCCACGATCGCGGCATACAGCGCCGCGAGCGGCCAGGACACGCACTCGATCCAGGCGGATCCCCAGTTCGTGAGCCCGCCCGCGGGGGACTTCCACCTCCTCGCCGGCTCCCCGGCCATCGACGCGGCGAACTCGGGGGTCCCGAGCTGGCCGGAGGCCGACGCGGACAACCAGGCCCGTCTCGACGATCCCGGAACCACGAACACCGGGATCGGACCGATCGATTACGGCGACCGCGGGGCTTACGAGTTCCGCCCGGCCAACCCGCCGCCGGTGGCGCGGCTCACGATCTCGCCGTCGTCCGGGAGCGCGCCGCTTCCGGCGCTCGCCGACGGCTCGAGCTCCAGCGACGACGGCACGATCGTCTCGTATCGCTTCGACTTCGGCGACGGCACGATCGTCGGGCCGCAGGCCTCCGCGAGCGCCTCGCACACGTACGCGGGGGGCGACTGGACCTGCACGCTCCAGGTCACAGACAACGGCGGCCTCACGGGCTCGACGACCGCCCCGATCCACGTGAGCGCGAATCATGCGCCCGACGGCGTGATCGGCACGCCGGCGGGCCCGGTCACGATCGTCGCGGGTCAGGCCCTGTCCTTCACCGGCAGCGGCACGGACCCCGACCACGACCTGCCGCTCGGCTACGCGTGGAATTTCGGCGGCGGCGCAGCCAGCTCAACGCTCCAGAATCCGGGCCCCGTGTCGTTCGCGACAGCAGGCACGTACACCGTTACGCTCACGGAACCCGTCGTCGGCCCTGGGTTGCCCGGACAACCGGGTGACCAACCCGTCGTTCGAGACCGACACGCAAGGCTGGAGCGGCCAGAGCTGCACGCTCACGCGCGTCGCAGGCGGCGCGGGCGGATCGTACTCGTGCCTGGCGAGGAGCTCGGGCACATCGGGCTTCTTCGCCCAGGGCAGCCCGAGCTGGATCGCCCCGACGACGGCCGGCGCCACCTATCACTTCGGGGTGGCGGCGCGGTCCGATTCGGCGCATGGGCTCGTCATGATCCGGATTTTCGAGTACGCCAACGGCACCAAGGTCGGCCAGCTCGACTCGCCCGCTGTCACGCTGTCCCCCGCATGGCAGCGCCTCGATGCCGACTACACCGTCTCGCAGACGGGATCGGTCATCTACTTCACGGTGAGAGACAATCCCGTGGCTGCAGCTGAGTCCTTCAACCTCGACGACGCCTTTGTCTGCCCTCCCGGCGGGCCACCCCCGGATCAAGCGCCCAACGGGGTGATCAGCGCGCCCGGCGCCGCGGTCGGGATCACGGCCGGCCAGAGCGTCAACTTCACCGGCGCCGGCACCGATCCGGACAACCATCTGCCGCTCACCTACCTGTGGGACTTTGGCGGCGGCGCCACGAACACGACGCAACAGAATCCCGGCGACGTGATGTTCGCGAACCCCGGGACCTATACCGTGACGTTCACGGCCACCGACGCGCTCGGCCTCGCGGACCCCACGCCGGACAGTCGCATCATCACCGTGTACGCGGCCGGCGGCTGCCCGGCCAGCCTGCTCCCCAACCCCTCGTTCGAGACGGACGTCACGGGCTGGAAGGGGATCGGCGCAACGATCGCGCGGGTCGCAGGCGGGTCGTCCGGCTCGTTCTCGTGCCGAGTGACGTCCCCCGCTTCCACGTCGGCCTTCTACGTCGAGGACAGCCCGCGGACGGTCGGCAGCACCACCGGCGTCGGATACCACTTCGGGGCCTCGGTCCGCTCCGACGCCGCGCACGGAGTCTGCAGGATCAGGATCATGGAGTACCTGAACAACACCAAGGTCGGCGAGCTCGACTCGCCAGTTGTGACACTGTCCCCATCGTGGCAGCGGCTGGAAGTCAGCTACACCCCGGTGCAGACAGGCTCCGCCCTCTACTTCACGGTGAAGGACAATCCGGTGGTCGCAGCGGAAGCCTTCGACGTCGACGACTGCTCCTATTGCCCGCTCGCGAGATCGACCGCCTCGGCAGCCCAGGTGAAGGCAGCCTCCGCAGAGATGGAGGAAGCGGTGGCCTTCGGGGCGCGTATCCGGTCTCTCGTGGCGCCCAATCCGGTGGTGGGCGCATCGCTGCTGAAGTTCTCGACCCTTCGATCGGGCCCGCTTCACGTCGCCATCTTCGACGTGAGCGGGCGCCGCGTGCGGGCGCTGGCGGACGACTCCCAGTCACCCGCCGGCTTCCACGCGCTCCTGCTCGACGAACGCGGCGACCATGGCGCCCGGCTGGACTCGGGCGTCTACTTCTACCGGATTCGTTCGGCCGATGGACTCGAGCAGGGACGATTCCTGATCATGCACTGACCCGTGGTCGAACCCACTCCCATGCGCACAGGCGCGCGCGGTGATAAGCTGCGCGAAACGGCGCCGGCTACGGACCCCGGCGCCCGGTTCGTCCGCCGCGACCTCCCGCCCTACGGAGCCTCGCTCGCCGCTGTCCCCCATTCCCCGCACGACATGCCCGCGACGCCAGTCCCCGATCTCGGCACGCTACGATCCATATGCCAGGGCGAGAAGGTGCGGCAGGACCGCCGCCCCTGGTACGTCCTCTCGCGGCGCGTCTCGATCGTCATCACCTGGTGGCTGCTGCACACGCCTGTGACGGCGAACCAGGTGACGCTCGCGAGCCTCGTTCTCGCGCTCGCGGCCGGGGTCCTTCTCGCCATGCCCTCTAAGGCCCTGGCCCTGGCGGCCGCCGGGATGCTGGTCGTGCACTACTTCCTCGACAAGGTGGACGGGGAGATCGCGCGTTTTCGAAAGGTGCACTCGCTCACCGGAGTCTACATGGACGAGCTGAGCCACGTGTTCGCCTACGCGGGGACCTTTGCGGGGCTGGGCGTCCACCTCGCCTGGCGAGCGCGCACCCCGGCAGAAACGCTCGAAGTGCTCGGCGCAGCAATGCTGGGCGCTCTGGCGATGGTCATGATTCGCCAGAACAAGAGCATGGGGGCTTTGATCTACGGCCAGTACGTGCTGGAGCAGCCCGGTCTCCTGCCGGCTGCCGCGCGGTCCGGTCCGGCGCCGCTCCTGTCTCGCGAGGGCGTCCGCCTGAATCGGCGCGGCGAAGCGGGGGAGTCGCGGCGACCGTCCGCCTGGGGGGCGGTGGCCGTGGTCCGCGACCTGGTGCTCACGGTCTCGGAGTTCACGTTCGTGCTGCTGCTGCTGCTGATCGGCGTCGCACTCGAGGCCGCGACCGGCAGCGCCCGCTTCCTGGGAATCGTGCTCCGGGGCCAGGCCCTGCTCCAGGCCGCCGTGCTCGTCGCGCTGATCTGGATCAATCTCTCGTTCAACCTCGAGACCGAAGTGCGGCGGTTGAACGACCTTTCGCAGGAGCGCTCGCGGGACACGCACGCCGAGTGATCTCGGCGGAGCGCGCGCCCGGGCTTCGAGATCCCGGCTTCACCCGCCCCAATCCGGCAGAGAGTTCAGCGTCCGGGGGCGGGCTTCTTCGCCTGCGCTTCCTCTTCTTCCTCGCTCGGCGGCTTGGGGGCGCCGGGCTTGAGGCCGTACGGATAGATCGTAAACGAGTCGATCACGCTCCCCTGCGCGCATGCGATGTCGTTCGTGTTCGACCCGCCGCCGCCCGCCGGCCCGCAGTAGACGGTGCCTTCGATCCGGTCGTTCTCGACATGCAGCCTGACCGCCACGTGATGCATGGCCCGGAACGCCGACCATGGAGGCTCCGGGCAGCCGCCCCGCCATGGGCAGCCCGAGCCCGATTCCTCCTCCAGGTTGGAGCCACCGGTCCCCGCCGTGACGTGGACGACGCCGCCCTGGGGATACGTCCGCTCGTAGTCGTGGCTGTGACCGTTGAGGTTCAAGACCAGCTTCGGATTGCGGGCGCGCAGCGTTCCCAGGAACCCCTGCAGCTCGGGCTCGCCTTCGTGCTCCCCGGAGGAGAACGCGGGGCGGTGGCCGAAGGTCACGATGAATGTGATCGCCGTGTCGTCCTCCGCTTCGGCCATCACCTCCTCCGCCCGCTGGGCCCAGTCGGCCCACGCGCCGGACCAGGGGTCGGGGTAGGCGACGAAGCGGACGTTGCCGTAATCGAACCAGTACCAGTCCTCCCCGCCGCCGGTGTACGGATAGCGGCGGTCGGCGGGCGAGCTCTGGGGATTCGGAAGATCGAACCGACCCTTGTAGTTCCGCAGATCGTCGGATCTGGGCTTGTCCCACTCGTGGTTGCCCCAGGCCGGCATGTAGGCGGCGTCGAGCGACCACCGCATCACGTCGTTGAAGTGGGTGTCGACCGCGTGCTGGCCCACGGAATTGCCGTACGTCAGGTCGCCGACGCACAGGACGAAATCGGGCCTGCCTTCTGCGATCAGGGCCTGGCACTCCGCCACGTGCTTCCAGTCGAGGCTGCCGCCGATGTCTCCCTGCACGTAGAACGTGAACCCGGAACCTCCACGCGGAGGGGGCGTGCGGAACGTGTGGAGGGGGCCGCCGCCGATCGAATAATAGTAGAGCGTGTTCTGATCGAGTCCCGTGATCTTCGCTTCGCGGAACGGGCCGCGGGACGAGAAGGGCAGCGGCTCGGGCGCCACCGCCTCCACCCTCCGGTCCAGGGCTTGGGTCGTCCCATAGCGGACCTCGGCATCGCCACCGCGCCAATCCACCGTCACCGAGTTCTGCCCGGTGATGGTCCAGTGGACCTCGTCGGCCGGAAACGTCGCGGCCGTGAGCCCCAGGATGCAGGCAGCTGCGATCGCGACGACGCGGATTGCCGGCGGATTCACGCGCCCGACCCTCGCCACGTCGCGCGCTCGGCTAGGGCGGCGCGAATGGAAGCCGCGATGCTGAGCGCGAAGCCTAAGCGCCATCACCAGAGCCGGCGTCCCGCCGCGCGGAACTTCAGGACCGCTGGCCCGTCGGGCCACGAGTAGTAGGAGCCCTCCGCGAGGTTGAGCGCGCGGCGCGTGACCTGCCCGACGTCGATGTCGCTCAGGACCTCGAGCAGGAGATCGGCCGCAATCGCCTTCGAGCGCCTCAGGAACCCGTCGAGCGTCTCATCGGGAGGAATGTCGTAGATGCGCTGGCCACAGAGCTCGCCGGCATCGATGCGCGTGTCGACATAGTAGATGGACACGCCGGCCTTCTTCTCCCCGTTCGCGAGTATCCAGAAGCTCGGGAGCACGCCGCGATACTGGGGCAGGATCGCACCGTGGATGTTGAGAATCCCGAGCGGCGGCAGCTCGATGAGCGGCTTCTTGAAGATCTGCGGGCAGCTCACCGAGATCAGAATGTCCGGGGCGAGCCGCGACAGCTCGGCGAGAAACTCGGGAGCGTTCACATCCGCGACCGGCAGACAGGGGACTCCATGCCGGCGGCACACATCTGCGATCGATTGCCTTCGGAGGCGGGCCGCGAGGACCCGGGCGGTGAGGTGCGCAGCCGCCGCCCACCCGAACGTGCGCGCGTAGCGCAAGGCGGCCTGCAGGGACGACTGCCGCTTGTAGAGCGGCGGGGCGACGTAGACCGCCTTCGTGTCGGCCGCGCGCACGCTCAGCACGCTCTCGAAGAACGCGGGCAGGTAGAGCGGGTCGTCGGTTGTGAGATAGATCGCGTTCATTCAGCGTCCCATCCCTACGACCGCCCGTCCGTTGGCCGCCGGATCCGCCCGCCATGGGGCCATGACGTCGTCGAACCGGCCGAAGGGCAGGTTCGCGAGCAGGTGATGGACGCGCCGGATGAAAGATGAGCGGCCGATCCCCTGCGTGAGCCGGAACGCCGGGCCGACCTGGCCCCGGAACTCGTCCATCTCCTCCGGGCTGAACTCGTAAGGATGGCAATACAGGATCGCGGGGCGGCCGCTGGCCAGCACCGAGCGGAGCGCCATGTCGAGCAGCGAGCCGGGGAGCAGGCGGAAGTATCCGCCCCCCGCGACGGGAACCCTCATCCCGCCCAGGGTCGCGACGGCCACCGGCACCTCGAGAATCTCACGACCGCCGGGCAACGCCACGCGATGGGGCCCGATCTCCCAGCCGGGGATGCCGTAGCGGCCCATGCTCATCGGGAAGATCGAGGAGTCGATCTCGAAGCCGGCCTCAGCCAGAACCTCGAGGGCCCACAGGTTGCGGCGGACGATCGAGAAATCAGGAGCCCGGAACGCCGTGACTCGCACGCCACACGCGTCCTCAACGGTCTTCCGGGCATACTCGAGCTCGGTCGTGAGCGCCTTGCGGTCCATGGAGAACAACGGGCGATGGCTGTAGCCATGGGACTGGATCTCGTGCCCTAAGGCCAGCAGCTCCTGATCGGGGCGTCGAAGTCCACCGTCGACTGGTACCAGTCCTCGACGTCGATCGTGAATGCGCAGCGCGGCGGACTCGGGCCCGCGTGCAAGGGGAGGACCGGAGTCGGACAGGACGTGATCATGTAGGCGCGGTCGCTCATCGATGGCCGCGAAACGCCCGGCCCCTCATGCTCGTCGGTTCGAGACGGAATCACTGACAAAGGCACACTCCAAGCCGTTGATGGGCAGTCCATTGGGCGATCGTGGGACATCCGGCGACTGCCATCCCATCGGCCCGGTTATCGGGTCGAGCCGGCGGAGGCGTTAGTGCCAAAGACTTTAGGGCCAGAGGTCGCAACCCAGCCTCCACACCCGTGGGCACCACCTTCAGGTCCTGCGCGCCTTCCACCGTTGATCCGTACAAGCAAGCCTGCATCATGTATAACGCAGATAATACTTGTATAGTGCACTCATTGACACTAAAATTCGCAATGCAAACTGTAAATCTGTTGCAATGTGCTTATGCCGGACGCGCCGCGACGCGGGTGCGGGCCGCGATTTCCCCTTGGAGACACGATGCCAGGCCGTTCATCCCGTATGGGGTCAGCACGATTCCCAGACGGCCGGCTGTGCGCGGCGGCAGCCGCCATCGGATGTTTCCTCCTGCTCGTAGCTTCACGCCCCGCGGCGGCCGCCACGTATTACGTGGACAATACGAATCCCGGCTGCTCCGGCGCCGGTCCGGGCACACAAAGCGCTCCCTATTGCACGATCTCCGCCGCCGCCGCGCAGCACCCGGGGGCCGGCAACACGATCCTGGTGGTGGCCGGTACCTACCGGGAGCAGGTCTCGATCCCGGCCTCGGGCGCCTCAGGCAGTCCGTTCGTGATCGAGGCGGCCGGCCCATCTGTGACCGTGGACGGCGCAGATGACCTCTCCTCCGCAGCGCAGTGGAGTTCGTTCTCGGGCGGCGTGTGGCTCGCCGCCGGCGTGACCTGGGCGCCCAAGCAGGTGTTCGCCGGCACCACTCGGCTGGCCGCCACGACCGTGGCGCCGGCCTCCATGCCCGCCGGCACGTTCGAGTACGTCGCCGGGAGCGGGCTCTACGTCAACGCCGGCGGGGGCAATCCCGCGGGCTACGGGCTGTGGGTCGGGCGGCGCCTCTACGGTTTCACGATGTCCGGGAAGTCGTGGGTGACGGTGCGCGGCTTCTCGGTCACGCGCGCAGATGACAAGGGGATCCAGGTCCAGAG
>VBOS01000244.1 GCA_005893185.1 Candidatus Eiseniibacteriota bacterium | reverse complement strand
GTTGTCCGGGTAAGGCATGCAGTTGGCGGCGGGGACCGCGACCTTCTCGGCGTAGCCGCCGTTCCGGCGGCGTCCGAGCACGTCGTACTCGCGGCACAGGTTGTCGTCGCCTGCGACGCATGCCGCGCACGTTCCGCACGAGAGCGTCGGGTGGACGAGCGTCTTGTCGCCCGGCTCCACGTGGCGCACGCCCGCGCCGACCGCCGCGATCACGCCGACGACATCGTTGCCGAGGATGTGCGGCATCTGGACCTCGAGCCCGCGCAAGCCCCGGCGCACCCAGAGATCGAGGTGATTGATGCCGCATGCGCGCACATCGACCAGCGCCTCCCCCGGCCCGGGCACGGGGTCCGGCACATCGCGTAGCTCGAGCACATCGGGTCCGCCGAAGCGGTCGAATACCATCGCCTTCATCGGGTGTGCACGGCGCAAGCGCCGCCTTCGGCGCCGATCATTGCGCCCTCGCCGCCCGGCCGGCCGCCGGTGTCGGTTCGTGACTCATCGTCCCGGCTTCATTCGTCGAACAGCACCGTGGGCTCCTCGTAGAAGCGCACGTGCCGCTCGCGCAGCTTCGTAAGCAGCCATTCTTCGAGCCAGCGGTTCTTCTCGACCAGGCCCGTGGCGGTATCCGCGAGCCGGTCGAGCGGCACGTCCACGCGCAGCGCGCGCCAGCGGATCACGTGGCGTGTGATCCCGGCGGGCAGCCGTTCGCCGCCCGCCGCGATCTCGATCACCTCCGCGGGCTGGAAGTGCGGAAACACCACCAGCGCCTCGATCTCGGGATGGCGCTCGCGCGCGGCCGGGAGCGACTCGCTGGTCACGCGGAAGAAGCGCTTGCTCCCGCGGTAGGTGTCGACCAGCGCGTTGAGCATGGCGTTCCGCTCGCGCAGGCCGCCGCCGCCATGGAGCGTGTCGGCGGTGCCGTCGGCGAACGCCACGTAGGCGAGCGTCTCACGGCGCGCGAGCAAGGCGCTCGCGTGGAGCAGCGGCGCGCGTCGGCATTCGAGCCCGGGGACCGAGTGCAAAGCGTTCTCGAAGTGATCGCGCGAGGTGTCGCCCAGGGCGTGGCACCAGGTCGTGAGCCGGACCGGCGGGTCGGTGTAGGGAACGACCTGCACCACCACGTGCGGAAACCCCGAGGCGCCCACCGCATGCGCGCGGTTGGCGCCGTCGAGCACCACGTAGCGGCGCTCGCCGCCGCCCGGCAGCGGCGCCACCACCGGCGGATTGCGCAGCCGCCCCTGCTCGCGGATGCGGCTCACCAGCGTCACGAGCCGCATCGGGTCGTGCTGCTCGTGCGGGACCAGCGCGTTCAGCGCGACGAAGCGCAGCTCGGGAAGCGCGTGCTCGTCGGCGTTGCGTTCGGACATGGCGCGGGGAATCTACTCGGGCTCAGGCGGGCGGCCAAGCAGTCCACATCGACTCCGCAGGAGCCGTGAACGACGCCGGCGCTCTCCGCGGCCGTCGGCCCGTTTTTCCCGTGGCGCCCGCCGGCTCGGCGGCGTACGATTGTCCGGTGATCCGCGGCCGCCAGCGGATCCCTCGCGCGCGCGGCCGCGGACGTCCATCACCCGGACCTCGGGAGAGAGAGGATTGTCCATGCGCACGCTGAAGCAATTCTCCGCAGGTGCCGGTCTGGCCGCGATCGTGACGCTCACGGGCTCGCCTGCGATCGCCCAGACCTGCGACTACCAGATCGTCAGCGCCAGCTGGAGCCCGCACCCCAGCCCCGACTCGATCTACGTGAACTTCGCCGCCGATGTGTCGACCGACATCACGCTCAGCCCCGACCCGCTGAACCCGACCCAGTTTCCGATGACCATCAAGATCCGGTTCAACGGCGCGCCGCTAGGGGATGAGCACCTGATGACGCTCAAGTGGTGGCAAAAGATCACATGCCCGGCGGGCTGCCCGCCCAACATCTGCGAGGAGAAGGCGTGGACCTACAAGGGTGGCGAGGTCCGCGACCAATCGCGCTGCACGCTGAATCCACAGAACGTATGCGGCTGCCCGAAGATTGGTGACCCGGTCGTTGAGCACAAGTCCGTGCCCAAGCCGCCGGGTATCGGCCTGATCGAAGTCGAGATCGTCCCGCTCAGTCTCCAGAGCTGCAATCCCGTCAGGCCCGACAACGACCGGAAACAGTTTTCGTATCCGGGCGGAAGCGGCAGCAGCGTGCCGGGTGCCAGCGTGCGCGGCATGGGCGCGCTGGCCGGAGCGCTCGCCTTGATGGCGCTTGTGGCGATTCGGCGGCGCGCACTCTCGGCGGCTGCATCGGCGCCCGGCGCCTGACCCCGATTACCCGGGCGAAAAGTTACAGGGAGACGCCCGTCCTCACCGCTTCACCGCGGCCGTTGCGCCCCGCCCGCGGGCGTGGAACGCAGCTGTGAGCCCGCGCACCAGCTCGGCGCGGCGCTCGTACAGGCGCCTGCGCTCGCGGGGCGCGTGGCGCGCGAGGGCGTACGACGTGACGAGCGGCAGTGCGATGGTCGCATCGCAGTAGCAGATCACGGTGTCGGGGAGCTTCTCGGGGTCGATCTTGCCCCAGCTCACCGCCTCGCTGGGCGTGGCGCCCGAGAGCCCGCCGCTGTCCGGGCGTGCGTCGGTGATGGCGAAGAAGTAGTCGTGGCCCTTCTCCTCGATCCCCAGGACTTCCTGGATCTGCGGCTCGGTCTGGAGCACGAAGTTCTTGGGGCTGCCTCCGCCCAGGATCCACACGCCGCTCTTTCCCCCGGCCGCCTTCGCCGCCCACACGATGGCGGCGGTCTCGTTCACGTCGGCGTTGACGTCGAGCTGCAGCCGGTTGCCCTCGAGCGCCATCGCCGCCACGTTCATGCCGATCGAGGAGTCGCCGGGCGAAGATGTGTAGATGGGAACGCCGTATTCGAAAGCTGCGGCCAGCAGCGAGCGGCGCTTCGAGCCCAATGCCTCCTCGCGCGCGCGCACGTACTTGCCGCACAGGTGGTGGAACTCGGCGGTGCTCATGGCGCGCTGGAACTCCGGCCCGCCGATCACCTGGCGGAAGAACGCGTCGGTGTCGAGCAGGACGCGGTAGTCGAAGAAGACGTCGTAGATGCGCACCACGCCCTTCTCGCGCAGCTCTACGTCGTCGGCCTGGAAGGTGCCGCGGTGCATCGAGAGCCCGAGGCCGAAGTGCGTGTCGTGGTAGAGATTGGCGCCGGTCGAGACGATCCAGTCCACGAAGCCGGCTTCGAGCAGGGGAATCACAGCGCTCATCCCCAGCCCGGCGGGCGTGAGCGCGCCGGTCATCGAGAGCCCGACCGTCACGTCCGCCTCCAGCATGCGCTCGGTCAGGAGCCGCGCGCCCTCGCGCAACCGCGCCGCATTGTATGCGAGGAACGCGCTCTCGATCAGATCGGCGGCGCTCTCCTTGCCGGTGATCGCCGCCGGCTCGATGCGAGGCCCGGTGATGTGGGGATTGGGCTTGCGCGGCGAAGACATCGAGGCTCTCCGGGGCTCGGGTCGCGACGTGCGTCGGAGCGACACCATAGCGTGCGCATCGCGCGAGCGCCATGCCGCCTCCCGCGCGCTGGACCGCACATGGTCGCTCGGATCTGATCGCACAAGTCATTGTCGCGCAACACCCTCCGGGTGCACGCCCGCATGCAGCAGGCCCCCGCTCAAGCCCTGCTCAAGTCGGCCCCGCCAAGCTCCTCCCGATTCAGGGTCGGACGTCGCCGTCGGCCGGAGCCGGGGCGCGTTCGCCCCGGACCCTCTTCAGGGAGGCATACCGATGCGACCCCTCACATTCGCATGCACGTCCCTGGCGGCGCTCGCGCTCTTATCCGCTCCGCGGTCGGCGCCCGCCGCCACGCCCGAGGTCATCACGCTCTCGCCCGGCGACACCCAGGCCACATGGCAGACACCGCTCATCGTCGGCAACACCGGCGAGGATCCCAATAACTGCATCGAGGACGTCTCGTGCGACACGGTGGTGATCGTCCTCGCCGCCGGCGACTGGACCGGCAAGCGCGTCTTCTTCTCCATCCACTGGCTGAGCCCGGCGAGTGACTGGGATCTCTACATTCTCGAAGGCACCGTGAACGGCGAGCTGGTCTCCAAGTCGGATGGGTTCATCCCGCAGAACGCCGAATCCACCGCCGTCGAGGTGAACCGCGT
>VBOS01000243.1 GCA_005893185.1 Candidatus Eiseniibacteriota bacterium | reverse complement strand
GGCGTGCGCCAGGAGCCCGCGCTGGCGCGGCGGCAACCCGCTTGCGCGCACCGCCCGATCGGCGATCGCGGCCGCTTCCGCGCGCAGCGTGGGCGCGCGCCGGCCCTTCGCCGGCCCGCCGCACAGGCCGAGCGCGCGCTCCATCTGCTCGCACGCGAGCCGGGCGTTGTGGATCGCACCGGCGGCGATCTCGCACAGCCCGCCCGTCAGCTCGAGCTGACCCGGCTCGAACTCGGCGCCGTCCACACGCTCGTCCGCGAGCAGCAGACCCTCCAACCCCCGCCGCCCGCGCAGCGGCGCCACCAGAGCCACGCCCGCTGCGACCAGCGCCGGAATCTCAGCTGCCAGCTCGGGGAAGCGCTCGAGGTCGCGGCGCAGCACCGGACGCGCGAGGCCCGAGAGCAGAGACATCATCTCGCCGCTCCTCGCCACAGCGATGCCGCTCACCCGGTCGAAACCGTCCCCGCGCACAGCCAGCGGGGCGAGTGATCCGGTGATTCCATCCGGGGCCAGCAGCGCGACCATGCCCGAACCGATCCGCGCCTGCGCTGCGAGCAGGAAGCGCGCTGCCACCTGGTCGATGTCGAGCGAGCCGTGCAGCTCGCGCCCCAGCTCGAAGGCCAGCTCGCGCATGCGCTGCTCGCGACGCGTCTCGTGGTGCGCGCGGCGCAGCTCATCCTGCGCGCGGTTCAGCTCGCGCTCGAGCTGGACTGCGCGGCGACGCGATTCGCGCGCCTCCGCCGAGCGCGCCAGCAGGCGCTTCACGCGCGCGATCAGCTCCTTGGGCGAGAACGGCTTGCCGAGGTAGTCGTCCGCCCCGCGCGCGAATCCCTGGATGCGCGTCTCGGTCTCGGCCGAGGCCGAGACCAGGATGATCGGCACGGCGCCGTCCTCGGGGTCGCGGCGCAGCGCCTCGCACACGTCGAGCCCGCCCTTGCGCGGCAGCCGGACGTCCAGCACGACCAGGTCCGGGCGCTCGTCCAGCGCCTGCCGCAGCGCCTCCTCGCCGTCGAGGGCGGTCAGCACCTGGAAGCCGTGGGCGGAGAGCGCGAGATCGAGCAGCTCGAGCACGCGGCGGTCGTCGTCCACCACCAGAATGCGGGGCGGACGCTCAGCTGGGCGCAGTGGCTTGCCTCCCATCATCATCTAGGATGCCCGCTCCTCGAGCCTGAGGCGCGCGAGCAGCCGCCGCAGCGCTCCGGGCTCGACTGGCTTCGTCAGCGTACGCCACACCCCCGCCGCTCTCGCCTCCGTGACGTCGTGCTCGTCGCGCACCAGGGCCACGAGCGGCGTTCCCTCGGGCAGCCGGTCGCGCACGCGGCGCAGCAGGTCTGCGCCCAGGGCGTCCGGCAGCTCGATATCCACGCACGCGAGCTCGAAGGGACCGGCGCCGAGCGCAGCTTCGAGATCGGCCGCGCGCTCAACTGCGACCACTTCGAAACCCTGCTGCTCGAGCAGCCGCGTGAAGAAGATGCGAACGGTGATCGAGTCCTCTGCCACCAGCGCCCGATGCGCGAGCCGGGCCTCCACACCGCGCTCACGCGCGGGAGCCGGCTCGCCGGGCGCTCCGCTCGGGGCAGGCGTTTGCGCATCTGCGGGCTCGAGCTTCGCTGTGGCCCCAGCGGGCGTTTGCGCTTGCCGAGGCGCCTCCGTCGCGGGCGTGCGCGCCGCGCGCTTTTCCGCCGGGGAGTGCGCAGACGCAGGCGGGGCCGCAGCTTCGGGCGCGGCCAGCGGCGTCACCCAGCGCTCGTCGAGAATCTCGATCGATCGCGGCACAACGGGCGCCGCCTGCGCGGGCGTGGCGGCGGCGCTCGGGCGCGCATCTGGCTGCCGCGCCTCCGATGCCTCAGCGGGGCGAGCGGGGATCGTGGGGAGCGCGGGGAGGCCTGTTCCTTCGAGCAGCCGCCGCGGCTCGAGGAGAGCGTAGACCTCGCCCTCGTCCGTGCACACGGCTGCGCCGAGCCCGGCCTTCAGGATCCGCTCGTCGGGCTCGCACGGGTCGGCGGGCAGTCGCCACACCAGACGATCCGCCACCATCCAGGCGCGCTTGAGCCCGTGGGCGACGATCACGACCGGGCTCTCGCTGCCGCGGCCCGCCAGCGGCGAGACGGGCGGCAACACTCTCATGCCGAGCCGGGCGGCGCGCGTTCCGATCGCCTCGCGCGGCGCCACCTGGACCTTGAGCACGGCATGCCACGGCACGGCGATTCGCAGCGTTCCCTGCTCGAGCATCACGTAGGCCGGCCGCTCGCTGAAGGCCGGGACGCGGATGATCCACGAGCCTTCGCCGGGCTCGGCTGCGAGCCGCGGGCCGAGATTGCCGTCCACACCTGCTAGCACTTCGTGCGCGGCCGGCACGCCCCGGACGTCGCGCAGCCCGCACCGGATCTCGAGCGCGGATGCGTCCTGGGAGAGCTCGATCGGCTGGCGGCCCCCTTCGCGCCCCGCCAGCCAATCGAGCGCCGCCCGCACAGCTGCCGCCACCGGCATGGTGAGTCGGACTCGGCGCGCGACCGAGGCCGATTCATCGCCTGCCAGCAGGACATCGGAGAGCATCTCGGCCGCGCCGACGGTGGGGACCGACGGTCCCGCTGCACCGCCTTGCGATGGCAGAGCCCCCCATTCCATCGCCACGATCTCTTCGGCCAGCCCGCGGAAATCGGCGTCCGAACGGCGGAAACCCAAGAGGCCCTCGGCAGCGACCGCGCGCGCGCACACCCGGCGCAGGCGCTCGACCACTGGCGCGATCTCCGCCGGCCACGGCTGCCGCGCGTGGGGGGCGAGCGCCGCGATCAGATGGTCGAGCCCCGGCAGCTCGAGGAGCTGGGCGGCGTCGCGCGCAGCTCGCAGCTCGGCTGGCGCCCCGCCCGCGGCCAGCGCCACCTCCAGCGCGGCCACCAGGCTCTTCGCGATCTCGCGCTCCATGTCGCGGCCGGGAGCTGGAATCACGAACGCTCCTCGCGGTCGCCTGGCTCGGCCTCGCCGCCGGCGGCTCCGCGCTCGTCGCCTTCGGCTGGCTCGGGCTCGAGCAGCCGCAGTGCGCCGGAGCGCGGGTCAGGCGGCAGGCTGCGCCTGCCGCGCGCGTCGGCGGGTGGTTCACCCGGGGACGCGAGCCGCACCACGAGGCCCTCGACCTCCTGCAGCTCCTCTTCGAGCCGCCGCATGAAGCGCTCGGCCGAACGCGATGCCCGCTCGGAGGCCGCGGCGACGCGCTCGCCCTTGCGCGTCGCGTCCTGGACCATCTCTCGCACCCGCTCGTGGAGTCGCAACAGGTCGTCGGGGAGAGCGGCTGAGGCGGCGGTTGGAAACGGCGGCATCTGCTCGAGCCGGGCGGCGACGCGCTCGCGGAGGCCCTTCATGCGCTGCGAGGCCGCCGTGATCTCGCGCTCGATCTCGTTCGACATGGCGTCCGTGCTCTCGGTCGCCCGGCGCACCTCGCCCGCCAGCGCCTTCAGGTCTTCGGACATCGCTTCGGACCGTCCGGGGGCGTTGCCCGCAGCCACCACCGCGTTGAGCGCGATCAGGGTGGCGCGGTTTCCGAGCAGGTGGACGAGATCCCCGATCTGCTGGACGCGCTGGAGACCGCGCCCGAGGTGCTCGACGCTCTCCGTGGATGCCGCCACCAGCTCCTCGATCGCCGCCGCCATCACGCCGCGCTGGCGTTCGTAGGCCTCGGCCGCCGCCGGGGAGGCGCCGAGCGAAGCGCCCCGCGTTCCGAGCGCGCCGGCCAGCTCGCCCGTGAGCCGCTGCAGCTCGCGCGCGCTGGTGAGGAGCCCTGTGGCCTCGAGGAAGCCGCGCTCGGCCTGCTCCACCGACTCCTGGGCGTCTGTGAGCGACGCCGAAAGCTCGACGCGGACCAGGCGGATCGCCTCCTGGTTCTGGTGGCGCACCTCGGCCGCGCGCGCGAAGCCGCGGTCGAGCGCGCGCGCGATCTCCGCGAAGGGTCCGCCCTCGAGCGCGAGCGGCTCCCAGCGCTCGCTCGCGCTCCACTCCTCGACCGACCGGGCGAGGGAGGCGAGCCGCGGATCGAGCGCGTCCAGCTCCTCGCGTGCGCGCGCAGCCACGCCGTGCGCCTCGAGGAGCGTCCGGAGATGAACCGTCAGCTCGGACAGCTCTCCCCATCCGGAGGATGCGGGCAGACCGCGGAGGTTCTCCGCGTGGCCGGTCACGACGCCGCGGGTCAGCCCTTTCAGGTGCCCGATCACGCGCGTGTGAAACCACACGGCGAGCGCAGCGGCTGTGATGATGCCGAGGGTCGCGGAGCCCGCGAGCCACACCACGAGTCCGCCCGAGTCCGCGGGTGCCTCGGACGCGACTCGCGTTCGGAGCACCCAGACGATTCCGGCGCCCGCGACCAACGCGCCACCCAGGCAGGCGAGCCACAGGCGCAGCGCGAGACCGGCGAGAGGGCGAGATGAAATGGAAATCGGCGCGGGCCGATGCGGCTGGCTTGGGGTCATGCGAGGTGCGGCCCGGAGCGTGTGGTGTCGGCGTGGTATGGAGTTACATCAGCCGATTTCGCAAGACATATGCCCGGCGCGGGGCTTTTCCGTGACAGCCGGAGGATGGCTTTCCAGGTGGCGGTTCGTTCGTGCGTCACGATCCCTGTTCGCAGAAGGCGAGCCCGTCATGATTCTGCAACTAGCCGGCGATGTGCCTGCGGCCCAGCGCGCTATCGGCGCCTCGCTATTAAACGATTTTACTCGCAAGCAAGGGCATTGCGAAATTGGATGCGATCTCGCGACGTCTTGCGTGCCCCCTGCACCCCGCGGGCCGGACCGGGATCACGAGGCCTCGCGCGGGTCATCGCACCCACAGGGCTGTGTGATACGGCGCGAAGTGACGGTCAACGTTGCGCTTCCGGGAGCCGGTTTCATCCGCTCATCCCGCTCTCCCGCCACGATTTCGAGGGCCCCGGCACACTTCGCAGCCCGTGGCATGGACAATGCACGACACGTTGTCGCGATGTCAGGCAGCGCCCCGCACCCGTCGCATCGCGGACGGGGCGCGGCGCATGGAGGCGAGGCCATGAATCCACGGAACTACGTCGATCTCAAGGACAGCAGCCGGGACCTGCAGCCGACCTATTACTTCATGGTCAACTGCCTGCTTTACAGCCGCATGGAGACAGGGCTGGTCTCGAACCAGGATTTCTACGACGAGGACGTCAACGTCTACCTCGCGCACCTGCTCCACTCGTTCATCAACCCCGAGTACGTGGAGCAGTCGAAGAAGTTCCTCTCCAAGTACGACACCGACGTGTTCCGCCGGCTCGCGAACTCCGCCGACGCCCGGCTCAAGTACCAGATCTACAAGACCAACGCCGACTTCCTGCTGGTCTCGATCGGGATCTTCGACAACCCGGCGGCCGCCGAGGGCCACCGCGCGAAGATGCAGCCCAGCGAGGAAGCCTACATCGGGCGCGGCAAGACCTACTACCACTTCGCCTACTCCTACAGCCAGCAGATGCACCGCAAGAACGCTGGCATCTCGGAGGTGCTGGAGAAGCTCTCGGTCGGGTTCGAGAAGTACATCCGCATCCTCTCCCACATGCGCGGCGAGTACCTCGACCTCTTGAAGCGCTTCTCGCAGGGCGAGGTCTACCATCTCGAGCGCTCGATCAACGAGCGCTCCCAGCAGGAGCTGCTGCGCCTCAAGCAGGACGAGCTGCTCGAGCTCTACTCCGCTTGGAAGACCGAGCCCACGGCCGAGCGCGAGGAGAGCCTGGTCCGCGTGGTGGGCGAGATCAAGCAGATCAACCCCGACTTCAAGTTCGACCTGCCGAAGCGATAGTCCATTCGCGGGCGGTGCGCGGCCCCGGGATCTTGGCCCGGGGCCGCTTCATTTCGGGGCGTGGCGAGCTGCGGCAAGGGGAGCGGGAGCCGCAGCCCCCAGACAAGCAGCTACCGCCGCTCGTAGTTCGGCGCTTCCTTGGTGATCGTGACGTCGTGCGGGTGGCTCTCGCGCAGGCCGGCGGTGCTGATCCGGACGAAGCGCGCTCGGGTGCGCAGCTCCTCGATCGTGCGCACGCCGCAGTAGCCCATTCCAGCGCGCAGGCCCCCCACCATCTGGAACACCGACTGGGAGAGCGGTCCCTTGAAGGGCACGCGGCCCTCGATCCCCTCGGGCACCAGCTTCGACAGCTCCTCCTCGTCCTCCTGGAAGTAGCGCTCGCGGCTCCCGGCCGCGGCCGCCATCGCCGAGAGCGAGCCCATGCCGCGGTAGACCTTGAACGAGCGGCCCTCCAGCAGCACCACCTCGCCCGGGCTCTCTTCGGTGCCGGCGAACAGGCTTCCGATCATCACCGAGTGCGCGCCCGCGCCGATCGCCTTCACGATGTCGCCTGTGTACTTGATGCCGCCGTCCGAGATCACAGGCACGCCCATGTCCTCCAGCGCGCGCGCCGCCTCGAGCACGGCTGTGATCTGGGCCATCCCGGCCCCGGTCACGACGCGGGTGGTGCAGATCGCTCCCGGCCCCATCCCGACCTTGACGGCGTCAACGCCCTCCGCCGCCAGGGCCGCTGCGCCCTCGGCGGTTCCGACGTTGCCCGCCACCAGGTCAATGTCCGGGAAGCGCTCGCGCAGCGCGCGCGTCGCATCCAGCACGCCGCGCGAGTGGGCGTGCGCGCTATCCAGGACCAGCGCGTCCACGGCGGCTCGCACCAGCTCGACCGCGCGCTCCATGAAGTCGCCGCCTGCGCCCACCGCCGCGGCCACGCGCAGCCGGCCGAGTGAATCCTTGCAGGCGTGCGGGTGCTTGCGGCGCTTCTCGATGTCCTTGACGGTGATGAGCCCCTTCAAATGCCCCTCGCCGTCCACCACCGGCAGCTTCTCGATCTTGCGTTTCGCCAGGATCGCCTGCGCCTGCTCGAGCGTGGTCCCGACCGCCGCAGTGACCAGATTCTCGCGCGTCATCACGTCGGAGACCCGGCGGCTCAGTCGATCCTCGAAGCGCAGGTCGCGGTTCGTGAGGATCCCGACCAGCTTCCCGCCCTCTGTGATCGGCACGCCCGAGATGTGGAAGCGCGTCATGATCTCGTGCGCCTCCCCGATCGTGGCCGAGGGCGGCAGCGTGATCGGATCGACGATCATGCCGCTCTCCGAGCGCTTGACGCGGTCCACCTGCGAGGCCTGGGCTGCGAGCGGGAGGTTCTTGTGGATCACGCCGATCCCGCCTTCGCGGGCGATCGCGATCGCCAGCTCGGACTCGGTCACGGTGTCCATCGCGGCGCTCGCGACCGGGACGTTGAGCGGAATGCGCCGCGAGAACAGCGTGCGGACGTCGGTCTCGCGCGGATGGACCTCGGAGAGATCGGGGATGAGGAGCACGTCGTCGAAGGTCAGGGCCTCGGGCCCCACCTTCTCGCTCCATGCGACGCGCCCGTTCACCGCGCGCTCACCCTCCATGCGCAGGGCCGCGACCATTCGCGGGGTCCCCACGCGGTCCGTCACTTCGCCGCGGTGCTCTTCTTCTTCTCGAAGCGCGACGCGTCGAAATAGTAGTTGGCGCCCACCAGGAGCTCCACCCCGAGCATGGCGCTGTTGTAGCCCGACGGAAACTGCTCCGGCCGGTCGGCGAAGGCCCAGTGGCTCGCGATCGAGACCTCGATCGAGGTCGAAGGCTGGGCCTTGAGAAAGCGTTCCACCCCGATCTCACCGCTGACCCCGGGGTAGAAGCCCTTGTGGTCCACCTTGGTGATCGGGTCCTTGATCACCTTGCGGTGGTTCTCCACCCAGACCCGGTACACCCCCGGACCGGCTCCGACGTGGTAGTGCCACGGCCCGCGGGTCGGCGTCCATTGCAGCTGGGCCGAGACCGGCAGGATCAGCGTGAGGACATGCTCCTTCGTGGTGTCCTCGGGATGGTTGGCGTCCTGAAACGGCAACGGGGAGTGCTGGTCGTAGGCCGACCAGAAGAACCCCGGGCTGACCTGGCCGCGCAGCCAGGGGTTGAACTGGTAGCGGAAATTGGCGGAGAAGCCGAAGCGCGCTTCCGAATCCTTGCTCCCGAACTCACCGCTCGGGGTGCGCCGGTTCGAGTAGTCGGCGTCGGCGTAGATCCTCCCGCCGCCCAGCAGACCGCCGATCCCCGCCGGGTGATGGTTCGGGATTGGCTCTTTGGGAGCCTGTGATCCCTTGTGGGACGGCTTGGTGGCCGAATGCGATGCATGCGCCGAATCGGGCGCTGCCGGCGCTCCCTTGTGTTTGGCAGCCAGGCACGGCGAAGACCCGGCGAGCAGCGCGATGCAGGCGCCGCTCACCGCGCCCAGGCGCAAGTTCATGCGATGGAGGCTCCTCGTACGCTCGGAGAGATGGGAATGGGGCCCGGTACGATGAGCGCGGCAGTATAGGAATGGGCTTCGGGGGTGTCCAGCGCGTTCTGACCCCCGTCCCTCGCGCCCGACGCGGCCCGTCCCCGGTGGTGACAGCGCGTGGTCGGCGGCGTCGGTGCGCGGACGAGAGCCTCGGGTCCGCGTGTTGATCGCACGTGACTTGCCGGCGCTGCCGCGTCGGCACGCCGGTTGCGGTCCGACGATCGCGCTTCACCCGAACCGGGATCCCGCCCCATTCGCCTCAACAACTCCCTCACCCCGAACCCACCCAAGAGAATCCAGATCGCTTCAAAGGGGCCGGCCGCCAACCGGCCCCAGTCCCGGTTTGCGCGGGCGAGAAGGCGGGCGCGGACAGGGGCCTGCGCCGCGACTCTGAGCACCGCGCAGCCAGGGATGGCGGAGCGGGGCTCAGCGTCAGCGAGGGACACAGGATGTGTCCCGAGCGGCGGCGCAGGCCCCTGTCCGCCGCCGCCCGCCTTCTCGCCCGCGTCGCACGCCTTCTCGCCCGCGTCGCCCGCCTCTCCGCCCGCGCGATTCGTTGACACCCCCGCGGGCCGACCGTAGACTGCCGCACTCATTCTGCCTGACTGTGCGGGAGCCGCCGGGACGGCCCTTCTCGAGGGCATCGCCGGCGGTTGATTGTGTCCAGGGGAATCCCATGACCCGAGCCGATCAGTGGAAGCTCTTCGGTGTGATTCTCGTCACGGTCGCGAGCCTGGTCTTCCTCTGGCCCTCCTACCGCCTCTACAGCATGAAGCCCGCCCAGCAGGCCGCCCTCGGCGCCAAGGAGCTCTCGGACCTGCGGCGCAAGGCCATCCATCTCGGCCTCGACCTGCAGGGCGGCATGCACATGGTGCTCGAGGTGGATCGCTCTCGCCTGAGGGGCGCCGAGGCCAAGGACGCGCCGGAGCGGGCGATGGAGATCATTCGCAATCGCGTGGACCAGTTCGGCGTGGCCGAGCCGCTGATCCAGCGCCAGGGCGAGGACCGGATCGTGGTCCAGCTCCCGGGCCTGACCGACCGGCAGCGCGCGATGGACCTGATCGGCAAGACGGCGCTGCTCGAGTTCAACCTGGTGCGCACGCCCGAGGAAGTGAAGACCGTGTTCGAGCGGCTGGACTCCTACCTTGCCGCGCGCGGCGGCGCCGCCAGCGCCGGTCTCGACTCCTCTCTGCGCCGCACGCCGCTCACGGCGCACTTCTTCTCGCTCGAGAGCTCGGGCTTCATCCGCGACCAGGATCTGCCCGCCGTCGAGAAGCTTCTCGCAACTCCCGGCATCGATTCGATCATCCCGGCCGACTCCAAGCTGGTCTGGGGCAAGCCGGGAGAGGGGTCGCAGGGCGTGAGCGGGCGCGGCCTCTACGTGCTCAAGAAGGTGCCCGAGATGACAGGCGGAACGATCGCGAGCGCGATCGCCGAGCCGGACCAGCAGTCGCCGGGGGCGATGGCGGTGGGCATGAAGATGACCCCGCGCGGCCGCGCCGACTTCGCGCGCATCACAGGCAACAACGTGGGCCGGCAGCTCGCCATCGTGCTCGACGGCGTCGTGAATTCCGCGCCCGTGATCCGCGAGCGCATCCCCTCCGGAGACGCCAAGATCAGCGGGAGCTTCGACATCACAGAGGCCAAGGACCTGGCGATCGTGCTGCGCGCGGGCGCATTGCCCGCGCCCGTGAACATCATCGAGGAGCGCTCGGTCGGACCGTCGCTGGGCGGTGACTCGATCCAGGAGGGCCTGACCGCCGGCCTGGTCGGGACGATCATGGTGGTCGTGTTCATGCTGGTCTACTACCAGCTCTCGGGGGCGATCGCGATCGCCGCCCTGGCGCTCAACCTGCTGTACGTCGCCGCCGCGATGCCGCTCATCGGCGCGACGCTCACGCTGCCCGGCATCGCCGGGCTGGTGCTCACGGTCGGCATGGCGGTGGACACCAACGTGCTCATCTTCGAGCGCATCCGCGAGGAGCTGCGGCACCAGAAGTCGGTGCGGCAGTCGGTCCAGCTCGGCTACGACCGCGCCTTCCGCACGATTCTCGACGCCCACGTGACGACGATCCTGAGCGCGTTCTTCCTGCTCGGCTTCGGCTCCGGGCCGGTGAAGGGGTTCGCGATCACCCTGATCATCGGTCTGGGGGCCAACATGTTCACCGCCGTGCTGTTCACCCGAATGATCTTCGACTTCATGCTGGCCCGCGGCCCGGTCGAGCGGCTCAGCATCTGACCCACTCGAGGCGCGTTCCATGCTCCAGCTCCTGATCGGCACCAATCTCCCGTTCATGCGGTACCGCCGCTTCGCGTACCTCCTCTCGGGTTCGATCGCGGCCGCAACTGCGGTGTGGCTCCTCGCGCACGGCGGGCCGAAGTACAGCGTGGACTTCACGGGCGGCACGCTGCTCCAGATCCGTCTCGGCCGCGTGCTGTCCGCCGACCAGGTGCGCCAGGCGCTCGACGCAGGCGGCCTCAAGGGCGCTGAGCTCCAGCAGATGACCGGCGAGAACCGGGCCGAGTTCCTGATCCGGATCCAGACCCTGGGCCAGGGCCAGGGCGATCTGTTCGCCCGCACCCGGGACGCCATTCACGCGCACAACCCCGACGTGGCGGTGGAGCTGCGCCGCACCGAGGCGGTGGGCCCCAAGGTCGGCAGCGAGCTGCGCGCGAAGGCGCTGTGGGCGATCCTCGGGAGCCTGGGGGCCATCCTCGTCTTCGTGGGATGGCGCTACGAGTTCAAGTACGCGCTCGGCGCCGTGGTGGCGCTGTTCCACGACGTCTTCGTGACCCTCGGGATGCTGTGCTTCACCGGGCGCGAGGTCTCGCTGACCGTGCTGGCGGCTTTGCTGACGATCGCGGGCTACTCGATCAACGACACGATCGTGGTATTCGACCGGATCCGGGAGCGCAACCGGGCGCTGCGGAAGGAAAAGCACTCCCGCGTGATGGACATCGCGGTGAACGAGACGCTGTCGCGCACGGTGATCACGGCGTTCACCGTGTTTCTCACCGCGCTCGCGCTGTTCATCTGGGGCGGCGAGGTGCTGCGCGACTTCTCGTTCGCGATGCTGGTCGGGACGGTGTTCGGAACCTACTCCTCCGTGTACGTCGCGAGCGCGCTCGCGCTCGAGAGCTGGATCGCCCTCGATCGCCGCAAGGGGATAGCTGCGGAATGACCATGAAGCGCGACGGGTCGATCGGGCGCCTGGCGGTCACCGCTCTTGCGCTTTCGGCCTTTCTCCTGGCGGCCGGCTGCGCGAAGAAGCTGACGGCGGTCGATCCGGCGTTCGTCACACCCGAGGGTGCGCAGTCCAGCAGGAGCATCCTGATCTCCTACCAGAACCTTCCCAATACGGTCGGGCTCTTCAGTGAGTTCGAACCGACCGACGATCAGCATCCGCCCGGCCCCAGCCTGGGA
>VBOS01000239.1 GCA_005893185.1 Candidatus Eiseniibacteriota bacterium | reverse complement strand
AGATCACCGGGCCGCGGCAACGCCAGCAGTGCGGATAGGAATGAACGATCTTGCCAGCTGTGAGGATGCGGCCGCGTCCCTCGAGCCAGCGGGTGATGTCGGGGTCAACTTCGAGCACGCTCCGGCCCACGAACGGCTCGGTTCCGGGAAGGAAGCGCCCCGCCGCGTCCACCGGGCACGACACCGGGAGCCCGGCGCGGCGGCCGACCTCGAAGTCCTCGCGCCCGTGCCCCGGAGCCAGGTGGACCAGGCCGGTGCCGTCCTTGAGGCTCACGTACGGGGTCCCGTCGACGATCGGGGACTCGTTGCCCCATGGCCCTTCGAACACGGCGCCTACCAGCGTCGCCCCCTTCGTCCGCGCCTCGATCTCGTGCTCCTTCCAGCCGGCCGTATCTGCGACGGCCGCTAGGCGCGCCTCCGCCAGCAGGAAGCGGCGGTCCGCGACACGGACCACGGCGTAGGTGGCATCCGGGTCTGCCATCAGCCCCAGGTTGGCCGGCAGCGTCCATGGCGTCGTGGTCCAGGCCAGCGCCTCGAGCCCGGCATGGCGCGCCAGGGCTCCGCCCGGATCGCGCAGCAGTGGGAAGCGCACGATGATGGAGTGCGCGGGATCATCCTGATACTCGATCTCGGCGAGCGCGAGCGCCGTGCGGTCGGTGGGGCACCAGTGGATCGAGCGTAGCCGGCGCTCGATGAAGCCGCGCGCGGCGAGCGCGCCGAAGCTCGACAGGATCTCGGCCTCGAATCCCGGCGCCATGGTGAGGAACGGATTCTCCCATTCTCCCCACACACCCAGGCGCTCGAACTCCTCGCGCTGGATCCCGACCCAGCGCGTCGCGTACTCCCGGCACCTCCGCCTCAGGGTCAGCCGGTCGGCATCGACCCCCTCGGAGCGCAGCTGCTTGCCGACCTCGGTCTCGATCGGCATGCCGTGATTGTCCCAGCCCGGAACGTACGGCGAATCGAGGCCGCGGGCGGATGCTGAGCGCACGGCCGCGTCCTTCCAGATCTTGTTGGCGGCCGTGCCGAGATGGAGGTGGGCGTTCGAATAGGGCGGGCCGTCGTGCAGGAGCCATACCTGGCGCCCGCTCCGCGCCGCGCGCAGCTTGCGGTAGAGGCCGCGCTCGCGCCACCAGCGCAGGCGTTCGGGCTCGCGCTTCACGAGGTCGGCCTTCATCGGGAAGTTGGTATTCGGAAGGTTCAGCGTATCGCGGTATCCGGCCATCCCCCGTCCCCTCCGGACGCTTCACCCAAATGGAAAAGCCCCAACGTGTCGTCGGGGCGAGCGGCTCACGCCTCCATGAAGAATCGGCGCAATCTGACATCAGTGCGGGCTGGCGTCAACCTCCCTGCCGGCCTGCACGCCGCGTGTGGCGGGCGGCGGCTGGTGAGCCGGCTCGGTCGGGCCCGGCTTCGCCTTCTTCGCCGACTCCCAGGAACCGGCGAGGTCGGCGAGGACGATGCAGGCCTGACCGACGAGCGGCGCTCCCTTTCGCCCCGCGAGCGGATCGAGAGCCTGGGTCGGGCGCGGGACCGCGAACTCGCGCTCGCACAGCGCGCGGTGCTCGGCGGGAGAGAACGGGGGCCGCGCGACCATCAAGCCCACCTTCTTCAGGCGGCGCATGTCCTGCGCCAGGTCCCCCCATGAGAGGCACTGCGCGGCGGAGGTCGTGTCCGTGGCTTCGATCACGCCTTCACCGATCAGCATCTGCCTCACGCCCTCGGTCTCGTCGGGGAACTCATCGCGCGACTGCCGCGCCGCGCGCGCCAGCATGTGCCACCAGGTCGCACGGTCGAGCGTGGTGTCCGCGCGATCCTGCTCGGAGACGAATGTGATGGGGTCGAGGACCTCGGCGTCCTGCCACGGTTCGTCACGGCCCTCGGCGAGACGCACCTCGAAGTGCAGGTGCTCCGAGGTCGCGCGTCCGCTTCTCCCGACGCGCCCGATCGGTTGCCCCGCCGCCACGAGCTGCCCCTTCTTGACCCTCAGGGACTGGTCTGCCAGGTGCGCGTAGACGCTGTAAACCAAGCCGCCGTCCACGAGGCGGTGAGCGATCACGATGTGGCGGCCGTAGCCGCCGTTCCACCCGTGCGCTTCGGCGCGCACAACGAGCCCGTTTCCGGCGGCCCGCACCACGTCGCCGCCGTATCCGCATGAGAGGTCCGCCCCGGTGTGCCGGCCTCCGCCATCCTCGGGTTCGCCGATGCATCGGTTGATTCGGTACGCGGGCGAGCCCTTGGGACCGGGGCTGCCGATCTCGTACGGATCCCCCACCGGGAAGAGCCATGCGCCGCTCCAGCCGAAGCGGGGGTGATCGCCGACCCACGCGGGCAGGAGCGCGGGCCGTTGCGAGCCGGCAGGCGCCTGGCCGCGCGCCGCGATCGGCGCGGCGAGCGCCAGGATCACCGCGAGCGAGCAGGCCGGTCGCAGCTGCATCTCAGCGCAGGATCACGAGCCGCTGCGCCGAAGCTCCCGCGGCCCGGGGACGGACGAAGTAGATGCCGCTCGCAAGCCGCTGGGTCGCGGTTCCGGAGAAACGTGCGCGCCACAGCGAGCCGCGGCGCTCCAGCGCAGCGGTCGAGACCCGCCGCCCGGCGACGTCGAAGATCTCCGCGACCGCGCCCGGCCCGGGAGCAGCACCGGCCCACTCGAGCTCGAATGCCTGGCCCGCTCGCAGCGGATTCGGCCGGAGCGAAAGCGGTCCGGTGGAAGCCGCAGAGGCCAGCGGGGCGGCCTGCACAGGCGGCGCGACGAGCTGGCGCCGCCTCTCCATGAAGCGGAAGCCTGAACTCCCGAAACCGGTGTATAGCAGGGTCAAACTCCCGGGGGAATCGGGGAGAATGAGCGGCGAGCTGGCGCTGCCATCCGCGGTGGAAGAGACCTCAGTCCCCTGGAAGTCCCACCCCCACTCCGGTCGCCTGCGTTTGTAGAAGATCTGCGTAGCCCCCTCCACTCGTACCTCGTAGGCCACATGCAGACAGCCGGACGAATCAATCGCCAGCCTCGGGTCGCTCACCTGATCGCCGCTCGAAACCAGCGCGGTGTCCCGGGGAGCCGGCCGCACCGACTTGTAGCGGCGCTGATAGTGAATCTCGTACCCCGCACCGGTTCCGGCTACCTGCCACACCAGGTGCAGCGTTCCCGACGTGTCGACCAACGCACTCACACCGGCCTCGGCGCCGGCCGTCGATGTGAGCGGCAGGGGCACCGAGAGCCCGGAGTCGGGATGAAAGCGCGCGAACCAGAATCGTCTGGGGTTATCGGCCAGGTCGGGCCACAGGATGTAAGAAATCCCGTCCTTGTCCACCGCGATCGCGGGGTTGTCGGGCACGGCACCGACCGCGGAGACCGGGAGGGACTGCCCGAAGGGAGCGAAGTACACGAAGCGGGTGAAATACACGCGTTGCACCCCGTTCGAGGTGTTGAGCCAGGCCACGTAGACCCTGCCGTGGGCATCCGCCCCGATCGCCGGGGCCGTGTTCTCGCCGGGGGCGTCGGCGAGCAGTCGTTCCGTGGTCCACGCGCCCTCCAGGCGCCCGCGCGCCCAGATCTGCGAACGCCCGCCTCGCGTGTCGCTCCAAGCCACCGCCACGTCGCCGCCCGGGATCCCGGTGATGGCGGGAGCGAGGGCGGCCCCCGGAGAGTAGCTCAACTGCGCCTCGGGGTCCCAGCCCGAGCCGGTCTGGTGGTGCAGGATGATCTGCGGGTGCCCCCTGCGGAACTCGCACGAGACGACGTCGATCGAGCCGTCCGGATTCCGCACCGCCGTGTTCCCGGACGAGGTGGAGGGATAGGGCTGGAACAGCGGATCCGTGTGATCCTCGATCGGGAGCCAGCCGGGAGCACGAACCCGCATCTTCATGGTGACGTCGTTGCCGTTCAAGGCGATGTCGCTCAGCCGGATATTCGTGACGGCATTGCCGAAGGTCCGGGTGTTCGGCCGGGTCTCGTCGTCGAACGCTGTGCGAAGGCTGTCCCCCGGAAACGGATCGGAGGGATCACCGTTGTTGCCTCCGTGGCCGGCGCCCAGCAGGAGGTCGCCGTCGCCATCTCCCTCGACCAGGACCAGCCCGGGATTGGGGCCGGAATTGACCCGGTTGACGGGCAGGAGGCGTGACGCGATCAGCGCCTCGTCCACGTGGGTGATGATCATGCCGGCTTTCACCAGCGAGCGGTCGAAACCGTCGCCGATGCGGTTCTCGAGCAGGAAGTGCTCGGGGTTGGATTCGCCCTGGAACCAGAATTCCACCACCGGCCCGCCGCCCGCGAGCGGAGCGAGACGGAGGGTCGTGTCCTGCGCCGGGCGAGTGCTCTCGCTCCAGCCCAGGAACAACGAGGCCCACCCGCCGGGATGAGCAGGGGACTCCGGTTGAATCCCGTTCCCCCCGTAAGCGCCAGTGGACATCAGGGACCAGTTGCCGGGGCCCTGGTTCACGACCGACCCGAGGGTGGAAGTATATCTCGGACCGGCGACCGGGGATCAGTCCCGACATCTCGGGCAGGCAGGAGAAGCGGTCGATCTTGTAATACTGGGTCGTGGAGCCGGGAAGGAACTTGGAAGTCTCGAACGGGCCCGGGCCCCCGGGGTCGGAGCTGAGCCCGTCGGTAAACGACCACAAGCGATCTCGAGCGGGGAGCTCGGAGAGAGAGGCTTCCCCGCCTCGGCCGGCGTGGATGAACCACAGGATGTCCACCGCCCCGTCGTGGTTCAAGTCGAACTCGGACCAGTCCACGGCGCCCTGGCAGATCCGGAGCGCATCCCTGATCGCCCCGCACGTGCTGCTGATCGAACGGCCCGATCGACCCCAGTAGTCGTCTCCGTAGTAGGCGAGCGTCTGGGGCAAGCGCACCCTAGCCACCACGCGGCCGGTCACGTCCACCCGGCCGCCGGACGCCCAGTGGTAGTACTCGCGCACCGATCCGGTCGATATGGCCTGCCGTGTCCCGAACAGGGCGGAATCGAAGTCGGCGGGCGCGTAGGTGAGGGTGTCGTCCGCGAAAGCTGCGAGGATGATCGGGATGTGCCAGGTGGCCAGCGGGGGCGGACACAGTCCGGCCTTCGTCCGGAAGGGGGGCGGGAGGCGCAGCCCCCTCTCGAACACTGCTCGGGCAGCCGGCGGGATCCGCCCGGGAGGCGGCGGCATCGTGGCCAACGCCGGAACGGCGGCGAGGGAGGCGGCGACCCCGGAAATGGCGAGAATCAGGAAACGGCTGGAAAAACGCAACGGGATCTCGAATCTCCCGGCGGAACGGCATGGCCCGGCCAAGCGCTCCACCTACTATAGCTCCAAGCGGACGGTCTTTGGTACTGCTTCCGGATCCTCCGCCTCCTTTCTCTGGCCCCACCGTCGGGCCTGTGCTAGCGTGCGATCAACGTGCTGTGCCTCCGCCGGTTGTCTCCTCTTCGCCTAGCCGCGTTGTTCATCCTGCCCGTCGCGACGATCGGCGCGGCAGCTTCGCGCGGCGCTGCGATGGACATCCCGCCGCTGCGGGCCGACAGCCCCCCCTACTTCTCCGCGGACGTGGGGATCTCCGTGGACGCGGAGGGCCGGTCGCAGGTTTCGGTTTCGATCACCCTGCCCTACGCCGAGCTCCAGTGGGTCAAGCTCACAGGCGGTTACGGGGCGGGGGCGGAGTTCTCGGTGGTCATTCAGCCGCGCGGCCGCGGCCGAAGCTTTGAGGTCGCCGAACGCGGTGATCCTCGAGAAACGGAACTTCTCGACCCCGCCCGGGACCTACGATCTCAGGATCTCGCTCGAGGATCTCGACTCGCAAGAGGAATCGTCTGCCACCCAGCGCGTCACCGTCCCGGATCACTCCCGGGTCCCCGTGGGTTTCGCAGATCTCGAGCTGGGTGTCGCCGACTCGGCCGGCACGTTTACGCCCGTTCCCACCCGACGCATGGGACTGAACGTCGCCTGGCTGGCCGCCCGGGCGGTCCTGTTCGACCGCCGCCCGGGTAGCTGGCCGCGGCGCTATTCGTTTCGACACCGGATCCGGGACGATCGTGGGGAAGAGCTTCTGACCGGCATGCAAGAGGTCACGCTGCAGCACTCGGCCGAGCCGGTGGTGATTCGCCCGACCAAGCCCGACCTGTTTCTCGGCTCGTACGTCTTCGAGGTGGAGCTTGCCGAAGGCCCCTCCAAGTGGCGCGTCGAGCGCTCGTTCGAGGTCGAGGAGAGCGGCCCGCCACGAGGCAAGGAGTTCGAGCGCATGCTCGAGCCGCTAGCCTACATCGCGGAGCCCGGCGAGATCGATGCGCTGCGCGCGCTCGCCCCGGAGCAGCAGGCAAAGGGCTGGGAGGACTTCTGGCGGCGCCGCGATCCGACCCCGGAGACGAGTCGCAACGAAGCGATGCTGGAGTTCTTCAGGCGGGTTCATTATGCCGAGGAGCACTTCCAGGGGTACGGGCCCGGGTGGCGCTCCGACATGGGGCGGATCTACATCAAGTACGGCCCGCCCGACCAGATCGAGGCCCGGCCGGCCACCGCACAAACCCCACCGCTCGAGATCTGGTACTACAACCGCCCCTATCGCCGGTTCGTCTTCGAGGATCGAGAGGGCTTCGGGCGCTACGTGCTGCGGACCGGGGTGGGGGAGTGAGGTCGCGGCACCCGGCGTGCGCAGTGGTGAGCCTGGCCGCCCTCGACGTTCGGAGGCGTCCCGAGCACAGAAGCGAGCTGGGGAGCCAGCTTCTCCTGGGTGAGGTGGTGCGGATTCTCGCGCGCTCCCGGGACGGACTCTGGCATCGCCTCGAGAACGCTGCCGACGGCTACCGGGGATGGGCCAGAGACTGGGGCCTGATCCCGGCCTCCCGCGCGCGGGCTACCCGCTGGTTGAGCCGCGCTTCCGCGCGGATCGTGGGGCCATTCGTGGAGGCGTCATCTGAGCCAGGCGGGGGCGCGCTCGTGACCCCGCTCTTTCTCAACAGCAGGCTGATCCCGGCCGGGTCGCGGGCCGGCTTCAGACGGCTCGAACTTCCGGATGGGAGGCGGGCTTGGGTCCCCGCAAAGTCGGTCGTGGTCGGCTCCCGCCCGCACGTGCGGCTCCTCGACCGAGTCCGAGGCCTTCTCGGCGTGCCCTATCTCTGGGGAGGGCGTACGGCTCTCGGATTCGACTGCTCGGGCTTCACCCAGCAGGTGCTCTCGGAGCAGGGCGTTGCGCTCCCACGTGACGCGTGGCAGCAG
>VBOS01000236.1 GCA_005893185.1 Candidatus Eiseniibacteriota bacterium | reverse complement strand
AGGTACATCGCGGGATCTGTTCGTCGAGCTCCTGTACGACTGGTGGAGGGCGATGAACGAGTCTCGCGTCACGGGGCTGCCCAAGCTGATTCTCGCGGAGGCCTCGAACTTTCCGCAGGCGGCGCGGTTCTTCTTCGACGAGGTCGTGGCCCGGGTGCGCGCGCTGTTCACGCGCGTTTTGCAGCGCGGCATCGACGCCGGCGAGTTCCGGCCCGTCGACGTCGAGTACACGGTCCGCATCGTCATGACTCCGGTGGTCATGGGGCTGATCTGGAAGCACTCCATGGTCAAGTGCCGGATCGACGCGATTGACTTCGATCGGCAGCTCGCCGCGCTGGTCGACGTCACGATGCACGGTCTGCTGCGTGGGCCGGAGAAGGGTGCCCGGGCATGACGCGCGCCCTCGCTCGCCTCGGGCCGCTCGTGGCGCTGGCGTGGTTGACTTCGCCGGCGATGACGCAGTCCCTGGAGCCCGCCGCACGCCGGCTCTCGCTGGCGGAGGCGGTGGCGATCGCATCGGGCACGACGCCCGCCGTCCAGATCGCAGCACTGCGCACCGACGAGGCGAATGCCCGCGTGGGTGAAGCGCGCGGCGTTCTGCTGCCGAACCTCTCGGTCACCGGCTATCAGCTCGATCGCACGTTCAATAGCCGGACGCTCGGCATTCCGTTCCCCAGCGTTCCGGGCGCGCCTTCGATCCCGGAGAGGGTCGGGCCGGTGCAGCAGTTCGACGCCCGCCTGCACGGCTCCCAGGCACTCCTCGACCCGGCGGGCTGGGCCCGGATCGGCGCATCGCACCGCGGGCTCGATGTGTCGCGCGCGGAGCAGAGCGCCAGCGGGGAGTCCGCCGCTCAGACGGCGGCGATCGCGTATCTGCGCTCTGCGCGGGCGGTGAAGGTGGTGGACGCGCGGCGGTCCGACCTGGCTGTGGCGGACTCGCTGGTCGAGATCGCGGAGGCGCAGATCAAAGCGGGCCTCACGCCCGACATCGACGGCACGCGGGCGCGCACGCAGAGCGCCGCCGCGCGAAGCGCCCTGCTGGTGGCGCGCAATCAGCTCGATCGCGCTCGCCTCGATCTGGCGCGTGCGCTCGGGCTCGACCCGATGAGCCCGCTCGCGCTCAGCGATTCGCTCGACGGCTCGCTCGGCGGATCGACCGCTCCCGATCGGGCGGAGGCCGCGGTCGCGCTCGCCCTCGAGCGGCGGCCGGAGCTGACCGCCGAGGCCGCCCGGTCGCGCCTCGCGCGGTCAAGTCGCACGGCGATCCGGCTCGAGCGGCTGCCGCGAGTCGAGGTCGCCGCGGACTACGGCCTGAGCGGAGAGCAGGCGCCCGACGCCATCGCCACGCATCAGGTGGGCGTCGCGTTCAGCATGCCCTTCATGGATGGGCTGCGGCGCGAGGCGCGCGTGGATGAGCAGACGGCGCTGCTGCGCGAATCCGAGGTTCGGATGCGCGACCTCCAGCAGCAAGTGGTGGCCGATGTGGACGCGGCGCTGCTCGATCTGGCCTCGGGCTTGGAGCAGGAGCAGGTCGCGACGGACCGGCTCCGGCTCGCGGACCGGGAGCTGGCACAGGCGCGCGAGCGGTTCACGTCTGGAGTCGCAGGCAACATCGAAGTCGTCGATGCCCAGTCGTCGCTGGTGCGCGCGCGCGAGATCGACATCGACGCGCGCTTCGCGATCGCGGTAGCGCGCGTGAACCTGGCCCGCGCCACGGGTGTCGCCCGCAGCATTCACTAGCACCAGTCGATCTACGAAGCGAGGACGATCATGACCAGAACCGTCGGCCAGCCCAGCGCGACAGGCGCGCTCGTTTCGCACCCAGCCGGGGACGGCGCCACCTCCCAAACCGCCTCGGCGCACGTAGCGCCGTCCCCGGATCGCCCGGCGCCGCCCGACGCCGCCCCGGCAGCGCCGCCCGCCCCCGCGGCCAAGCCACGACCGACCCGCAGCCCGATCCCGCTCGTGATCACGGCCCTCGCCGCGCTGGTCCTCGGCGGGCTCGGGGTGCAGCGATGGCTCTACGGCCGGCATCACGTTTCGACCGACAACGCTCAGATCCAGGGCGACGTGATTCCCGTGCTTCCGCGGGTGAGCGGGTTCGTGGCGGAGGTCCGGGTCGGCGAGAACCAGCGGGTGCGCGCGGGCGACACGCTGGTCGTGCTCGACGATCGCGACCTCGCGGCCAGGCTCGCGCAGGGCGAGGCCGACCTGGCGGCGGCGCGGGCGGCAGCCGGCGAGGCGCACAGCGTCGGCCAGATGGAGGCACAGCTCGCAGCTGCGAAGGCGAGCGTGAAGCAGGCGGAGGCGACTGCCTGGAAGGCGCATGGTGACGTCGAGCGCTATCGCGCGCTGGCGGCGCACGGCGTGATCGGCCGCCAGCAGCTCGATGCGGCCGAGGCGGCCGTGTCGATCGCGGACGCTCAGCTCCAGGCGGCGCACGATCAGGTCGCGAGCGCCGAGGCGTCGGAGACGTCGGCGACTGCGCGGGTGGCGGCTTCGCGCGCTGCGCGCGATCTCGCAGCTCTCCAGCTCTCGTACAGCCGGCTGGTCGCTCCGCTGTCGGGCATCGTCAGCAAGAAAGACGTCGAGGTCGGTGAGCTCGTCCAGGTCGGCCAGCCGCTCATGAGCGTCGTCCCGCTCGAGGACGTGTGGGTCGTCGCGAACCTCAAGGAGACCGAGGTTCAGAACGTCGCCACCGGCGATCGCGTCGAGATCCGGGTCGACTCGTACCCGGGTCGCAAGTTC
>VBOS01000238.1 GCA_005893185.1 Candidatus Eiseniibacteriota bacterium | reverse complement strand
GCGCCATCCAGTCCACGGAGACACCCGCGCGCGCGGCTTCGCCGGCGGCGAGCTCGAGATAGCGCGGGTTGAAGTCCACGCCTGTGACCCGGAAGCCGCGTTTCGCCATCCGGATCGCGTGCCGGCCGTGGCCGCACGCCAGGTCGAGCAGCGCTGCGCCCCGCGGCAAGGCGAGCGCTCCCTCGATGAAATCCGCCTCCTGCTCGGTGCGCTCGGGCGTGAGCTGGTGGAGGTAGATCCGGAGGTACTCGTCGTCGAAGAACGCGACCGGCCACTCGGCGGGACTCCTCAGGATCCTCGCCACCTCACGCCCCTCCCAGCCAGTGGCGGAGCAGCGCGCGCGCAGCTTCCTTGCCGGGGATCGCTCGCGCATGTCCGAGGTCGGGATCCTGCTGCTGCGCGGGGCGCAGGATCGGCAGGCCCACGCACGATGGGCAGCCCGACCCGCACTCGCACGCCTCGAGGTGCGCGAGCGATGCGCTCGCCAGCTCGTCGAGCCGCGCGTAGCCCTGCTCGGCGAAGCCCAGGCCGCCGGGATAGCGGTCGAAGACGAAGAGCGCCGGGCGCCCGAGGTTCGAGGAGTCGATGAGCCCGCCGAGGTCTAAGGGATCGCACATCGCGAGCATCGAGAGCAGCGTGAGGAACAGGTTGCGCACCCCCGAGAGACCCTCGATCGGGTTCAGGCCCGCGCGCGCGACCGCGCTCCATGCCGCCTCCGACGGCGCGAACCAGAAGCCGGTGGTCTCGAGCGTCAGCTTGGGCAGCGCGAGCGTGTGGTAGCCGATCGCGTCCAGCGAGTGGAATCGGATCTTCTTCATCGCCACCGTCTGCCAGGCGTATGTCACTTCGCCGAGCATGACGCTCTCGCCGCGCCACGTTCTGCGCTGCAGCTCGCAGCTCACGCGGATCTGCGTCTCCAGCACCGGCTGCGTGTAGTAGTCCACTGCGCGCGGCTCGACGTAGGCCACTTTCTGCTCGAGGTCCAGCTCGCGCACGAAGCAGGTCTCGCCCTCGTGCAGGTAGATCGCATCGGGGTACACCAGCTCGAGCGCGCTGATCGCGTCCACCGTCCCCACCACCGCGTTGTTCCGCGTGGCGTCCATGATCGTGTACGTGTCGTTCGAGATCGTGCGCAGGTTCACCTGGGCCGCCGGGAACTCGGTCTTCGCCCAGTAGGCGCGGCCGTCGATCGAGCGCGTCTCGCCCGCCTCCTCGAGCGCCGCGAGGATCGCCGGGGTCTGCGGCCCGAAGGCGGCCTCGTCGTCCGCCGAGAGCGGCAGCTCGTGCGCCGCGCACGCCAGTTGCTGCGCCAGGATGTAGGGATTGCCGGGATCGATGCACGCCGCCTCAGGCGAGCGCCCGAAGAAGTAAGCGGGATTGCGCATCAGGTACTGGTCCACGGTCTCGTTGTACGCGACCAGCACAGCGAGCGCGGGCGCCCCCTTGCGCCCGGCGCGGCCCGCCTGCTGCCACGCGCTCGCAAGCGTGGGCGGCGCGCCGATCATCACCACCGCATCCAGCCCCCCGATGTCCACGCCCAGCTCGAGCGCGTTGGTGCTCACCGGGAAGATAGCCGCCGCGGTAGGGACTGACGCTTTCTCCGAGTCCGGGGGCGACGCGATCGAGCCGCTCGCGCGCGTAGCGGTAGACCAGCTCCGCTGCCACCCGCGACTTGGTGAAGGCGATGGCTTGCGCGCCGTTCGCGATCAGGGTCGTGAAGAGCGAGCAGCCCTCGACATTCGACGAGCGCCGCTCGATCCGGGTCTCGTCGGCGTAGGGCGGGTTCCAGAACACGAAGTGCTTCTCGCCGCGCGGGGCCCCGTCGTCGTCCACCACCGTCACCCCGCGCCCGGTGAGCCCGTTCGCCAGCTCGCCCGGATTGCGGATCGTGGCGCTGCACAGCACCGCTCGGAACTCGCCGCCGTGGTGCGCCACGACGCGCTCGAGGCGCCGCAGCACGTTCGCCACGTGCGATCCGAAGATGCCGCGGTAGGCGTGCATCTCGTCCACCACCACGAAGCGCAGCGCCCTGAGGAAGCGCCCCCAGCGCGAGTGCGATGGCAGGATGCCCTGATGGAGCATGTCG
>VBOS01000237.1 GCA_005893185.1 Candidatus Eiseniibacteriota bacterium | reverse complement strand
GCGGCCGCCAGGGCGAGCGCGAGAGCATCAAGCTGTACGCCCGCGACCTCATCGTCCTCGAGGCGATGATCCACCTGCTCGGCAAGCTCGATCCGCTCCATCCCGACAGCGGCTACGCCGAGCGGGCCTACGCGCTGGCCGAGCGCGCCCGCGGGCGTTCGCTGCTCGACCGCCTGTCGGCGACCGGCCGGCGATCGGGCCGAACGACGCTGACGCTCGTCGAGGCGCAACGCCTGCTTCCGTCGGACCGCGACGCGCTCCTGGAGTACAGCGTGGGCGACTCGAGCACGTCGCTGTGGGTGATCCGGCGGAGCGGCTGGAAGCACTTCATGCTGCCCCGGCGCGAGGCCCTGAGGCCCCGGATCCAGACCCTGCGGCGGGGCATGGCCGACCCCCTGGCGACGCGCACAGCGCCGCTCCGCGCCGCGCAGCACGAGCCCTACGAAGCGCTCGTGGCTCCGGCCGCGCCGCTCCTCGCCGGCGTGGAGCGGCTGGTCGTAGTTCCCGACGGGATCCTGGCGCTGATTCCCTTCGAGGCGCTGCTGACGCGGCCGGCCACGGGCGAGCCGGCCGCGCGCGACTACCTCGTCAGCCGCTACGCCGTGTCCTATTCCCCATCGGCCTCGGCCCTCGCCGCGCGTGCCGGAGGCACCGCCACCGGCACGATCGTCGCCCTGGGGGACCCGTGGTTTGGAAACCCCAGCCGAGCGGGCGGAGAGTCCTCCGGCGTCAAAGCAACCCCGGACCCGGCCGAGCCCGACCGCGTGGCCCCCACGCTCGAGCCGCTGCCCAGCAGCGCCGCCGAGGTCAAAGTCCTGGAGGCGCTGGCGGGGCGCCGGCGGATCCAGACGCTGACGGGCCGCGACGCCACGCGCGAGCGCCTCCTCGCGGCGTTGCCAGGCGCGAGCGTGGCACACATCGCGACGCACGGCGACGTGAACGAGGCCGAGCCCGAGCGCTCGGGACTGTGGCTCGCGGCTGCGGATTCGGGGGCCGCGCAGCGCCTCGAGGCCGGTGACGTTCTGGGCCTGCGCCTCGATGCTTCGCTCGTCACGCTCTCGGCGTGCGAGACCGGCCTCGGCCGGGTCGAGCGCGGAGAAGGCGTCGTGGGGCTGGCGCGCGCGTTTCTCGCGGGCGGCGCCCGCAGTGTGATCGTGAGCCTGTGGCCGGTGAACGATCGCTCGACCGCCGATCTCATGAAGCGCTTCTACGGCGAGGCGCTCGCGGGGAGGCGTTCGCGCGCCGCCGCCCTGGCCGAGGCCAAGCGCACGCTGCTCGCGCGCGACGCGACACGCTCGCCGTACTACTGGGCGCCGTTCATCCTGATCGGCGAGGCGGGTCCGCTGGAGTAGCGTCGGCCCCGCTTGCGAATCGGGCTTGCGCGGCGGTGCGGCCTCAGGGCTGCCGGCCGAGAGTCAGCGCATCCTGCAGCTCGGCCGCCGCCAGATCCATGAGCCCCACGGCCCGATAGAGCCGCCCCAGCGCCTCGTGCGGGCCCGGCTGGGTCGGGTGATCGCGGCACAGCGCTTCGAGGCGGACGATCGCGTCGAGCAGCAGCCCCTGTCCGCTCAAGTAGGCCCCGGCCACGAACGGCGCGGCGCCGCCCGCGTTCTTCTCGATCTGCTCGAGCTGGTGGCGAATCGCGTCACATTCGGCAACCGGCTTGATCTGGAAGCTGTTCTCCTCTTCCGCCAGCGATCCGCGGTCGTTCGAAGCGTGGAGCGCCCACAGCACGTCGCCGCCGCGCGGCAGGGGAGCGGCATCCGCGGGATAGGCCAGCGATGTGTCGCCGGTCTCGCGCTGCCACAGCTCCCCCGCTTCCCCGCTGACGACGACGCGATAGCGGTTGGCGCCCGCCACCGCCCGCCAGCGGAACATCGGCCGGTCGTCCAGGATCTGGGTCTGGCGAGGCGCGAGGATGACCTCGGCGCCGCTCGGACCGCCGCGCACCGGCGCAAGCGCCACGAGGCCGGTCTCACGCGAGCCGCCGACCACGCCCTCGGATACCGACTTGAACACCCCGGCCATCGCCGGGTTGGGCTCCGGACGCCGGGCTCCCTTGTTCTGGGTCCCGACCGTGATCGTGCTCTTCTCGGACAGCTCGAGCAGGTTGCCGTCGTTGAAGAACAGCGTCGCCCCGCTGCCGGCGCCGACCTGGACGCGGTCTCCCTTGAGCAACGCCAAGCCGATCGTGCCGCGCTCGCCGGTCTTCGACGAGCGCGCGACGTCCACACGGCCCGAGATCGCGGCGATGTAGGCGAGCGGCGTCTGGCCGCTCGTGGCCCGGGCGATTTGCGCGATGAAACCAGTCGCCGCGAGGGCGAGAAGCGCGGCTGCGAGGCGAGCCCTGCTTCGCATTCGATGCCTCCGTGGTCCGTGGTCGGACGTGAGGGAACCCGATCCGGATCGGGACCGCGTGGACAACCGCGGGCGGCCCGCCGTCACCTCAGCCACACCACCCGCGCGTGCAGCGTCCGCCCCTCGGCCTTCATCCGCACGAAGTAAATGCCCGCGCCCACCTGCCCGCCGTCGCGGTCCGCGCCGTTCCAGGGGACCGTGTGCGGGCCGGCGTCGAAGACTCCGGCGGCCAGGCGCCTCACGCGGCGGCCCTGCAGGTCGAAGATCTCGATCTCGACCTCGGTCCGCTTCGTCAGGCTGAAGTGAATCGCCGCGGCCCCGAGGCTCGGCGTGGGATGGACCGCGAGTCCGATCTCGGCCGCGCGTGGCGCGGCCGGAACCTCGGTCACAACCGGAGTGGCATGGAGCAGGCTCACGGTGCCCGAGACCTCGTTCGCCACCAGCGCAGCCGAGCCGTCGGGCATGATCGCGAGCCCGGCCGGACCGTCGCCCACGTCGATGGTCTCGGGCGGCCCGAGGCTGGTCGGCTCGCCGGGGGCGATGCCGCTGCCGCCACCGCCGGCAGCTCCCCGGAGAATATGGAACACCTGGGTGATGTTGAGATCGTGGAGTGTCAGGTAGAGCAGCGTGCCGTCGGGGCTCACCGTGACGCTCTGGCCGCCCGAGCCGACGGACTTCGTGCTCACGACCCGGTTGTAGGTGGCGCTCCCCGGTGCGATGTCGATGACGGAGAGCGTGCCGGTGTCGCCGAGCGCGAACAGCACGGTGCCGTCGGGGCTCACCGTGACGCTCTGGCCGCCCGAGCCGGTCTTGATCGTAGACGTCACAGCCCGGCTCGCGACGTCGATGACGGCGATCCCGTCTTGCGTCGCGACGTAGGCGCGCGTGCCGTCGGGCGTGACGGTGATGTTCCGGCCCCCCGACCCGACGCTGACGCTGGCCGTGACCCGATCGAACGTGCCCGCCCCCGAGTTGGCGTCGATGATGCTGACCGTCTGGCTGCCCTCGTTGATCACGAGGATCGTGGGACCGAATGCCGAGACCGCGACGTCCTTGGGGGCGTCGCCCACCCGGATCGGGTGGATGGGCCCGGGCAGCGTCTTGTGGTAGGTCGGGGATGCGGGATCGATGTCGATGACGCTCACGTCGTCGCCTCCCGTGTTCGCCACGTACGCGTAGCGGCCGTCGGGCTCGATGGCGATCCCTTGCGGCTTCAACCCCACCGGAATGGTCTTGATGACCCTGCGCTGCGGGATGTCGAACGCGAGCACGCTGTTGGCCGCCGGCAGCGTAATGTAGGCGCGGGTGCCGTCGGGCGTGATCCGGATCGCCTCGATGCCGTGCCGCGCATCGGCCTGGACCTCGAACCGCAGCGGCGTCGGATTTGGCGGAAACACGATGAAGGGAACCGGCGCGCTGGTGGCGGCGCCGACGCTCACCGTGAGCGGCCCGCTGGTGGCGGAGGCCGGCACGGTAGCGACGAGCGAGACGGAGCTCGCCGACGTCACAGGCGCCACCGCGCCGTTGAACGAGACGGTGTTGGCGCTCGGGATGGCGCTGAATCCGTCGCCGTTGATGGTGACGGGTGCGCCCGCCGGCGCCGAGGGCGGGCTCAGGGACTCGATCGCGAGAGATGGCGGCAGCTGCGCCGTGAAGGCGGAGCGGAACTCGGCGGGTAGCGCCTGGCCCTGCTGATCGCGCAGCGGCGAATGCACCACGAGCGTACAGGCTGCGCCGTAGGCGAGCGGCACCCACGGCTTGAAGAACATGCTGCGGCCGTCGTCCTGGAAGCGCACGGTGAAGGCGGCCCGCCCGTGATTGACGACCACCATTGAGCCCGAGTCGGCGCCAGCGGAAGCCATGCGCTGGTTGAAGCGCACGAAGAACTCGGAGCCGGCGTTGATCCCGGCGGCGCCGGCAGGCGGGCCGATCTCGAGCGGCGAAGGCGGCACCAGGCTGTCGTCCACGGTCGATCGCGCGCTCACGTCGAGCGTCGCGCCGGGAATGCCGAGCGCCGCGACCGTCATGCTCACGTCGGCGGCGAAGGGCGGCATCGTCCATGTGGCCTCCGCCTCTCCCCCCGCGTCCGTGGGCTTGACCACCTCGAGGGCGGCCCCGTCGATCGCGCCCTGCGCGCTGCTCGCGAGCGTGAAGCGCACCAGTGCCCCGGAGACGTCGCGACCCGCCGCGTCGTCCAGGAGATGGACGCGCACCGGAAGAGGAAGCGTCTGGCCGACGGCCGCGCTCTGCCCCGCCCCGGTGACGAGCGCGAACGTGCTGCCCGGGCTCAGGGTGTGAGCTGTGACCGTCCCCACGAGCGTCCCGTCGTTCCAGTCGCCGGCCCACAGCGTGCGCCCATCTGCCGAGCGGGCGAGCGCTCGGGAGTGCCTGCCCAGCGAAGCGCTCGAGACGCCCGGGGCGGGGCCGGGCGTGATGCGGGTCAGCGTGTCGCAGTCCGCGCATCCCGCCACGACGCCGGTCCCGTCGGAGGCCGGCACGAGCTGGCTGAACGTCCGGGACTCGGCACCGGGCACCGGGCCGAAATAGATCTCGCCGCCCACAGCCCCGACGGAGGGATCGACGTTCCAGATGGCGATCGCGCCGCCGGGGAAGAGCCCGGTCGCGTGGCGCGAGTTCGTGGTCACAGCCCCCTACGTGACCACGTCGTGCGGCACGTTCGTGTGGAGCGGCGTGCTGGCGACCAGCGCCGGGGACGCGAGATCGACGACGTAGGCCCGGCCCTCGCCGCCCGCGATCGCGTAGCGGCCGTCGGGCGTTGCCGCGAGCGCGTGCACCGGCCCGGGGAGATCGACGGAGGTGGAAAGCGTGCGGCCCGGCGACCAGAGCTGGATGCGATGGACGCCCGGCGTCACATCGACCGCGGCCACCACGTAGCGCCCCATCGGGTCCGCGGCCAACGCGCGCGCCGAGCCCACCGTGGCGCCGCCGAACGGCAGCACCGAGCCGAATCCTCCACTCTGCGTGTCGACGTCGACCTCGAACAATCCCTCCGCGTCGGTCGCGACCCACAGCTTCTTGCCGTCCGGCGTGAACGCCAGATCGCGGAGGGCCGTGGCCCCCGGGAGGCTCGCGCCATCGACGAGGCGCGCGCCGAGCGCGGTAGCACCCCCCGGCGCTGCCTGGTACACGTCCACACGCGCGCAGGAGGGGCCCTCGCGGCTCACCGCGATAAGCTTGCCGTCGGGCGAGAGGCGCAGGATGCGCAACGCTCCATCCACGGGGCCCGCGCCGCAGTCGGCGTCCACCGGGTCGAGCGTGATGCCGGTCGGGCGCGGATCGAGGGTGGGAATCGGCTCCACGACCTCGAAGGGGAGACCGAGCGAGCGCACGCCGTCGCTGATCAGGGTGACGGTGGTGGAGGCGGGCTCCACGGCCGGCACCCGGAACGCGGCCGCCGAAGGGACGACGTGGAGCGCAGCTCCGCTCGCCGCTCCGGTCTCGACCACCGTGCCGGAAGGGAGCGTGCCGCCGGTCACGGCCACCGCCACCGCGTCTCCGGTCATCGCGATCGGGGGCGTGGCGCGCACTGGCGTCGCGGTGCTCACAACGTGATAGAAGCCGATCGTGCGCCCGGCGAAATTGGCGACAGCCACGTCGGTCCCTCCCCCGCTGACCCCCACCGCCACCGGCGCCGAGCCGGTCGCCACGTTCGCCACCAGCCGCGGCGTCGACTGCGTGACGTCCAGCACCTGGAGCCGCCCGAGCCCCGCGTTCGTGACCAGCGCGGTCGCGCCGTCGGGAGAGATCTTGATGTCGCGCGCGTCGCCCCCCACCACGACCGAGCCCGATGGGCCGAGCGGATCGGCGAACAGGATCGTGCCGGCATCAGGAGCGGGCGCCACCGCCAGCACTCGATTCCCGCCCGGCGTGACCGCAACCCCCGCGCCGCCGACCTGGCTGCTCAGGGTGGTCACGATCTCCGTGGAATCGAGATCCACCGAGACCATACCGAGGTTCTTGGTGGTGAGGACGAGCCGCTCGCGCCGCGGGTCGATCGCGATTCCGCCTGCCAGGATCGCGTTCGGCACCGGGATCTCGCGCAGCACGTGACGATAGAGCGCGCTCGTCACGTCGACGTCCTCGGGGCCACGGCGATGCCCTCAGGCGCCCCCGGCAGCGGGATGAAGGCGAGCGCCTGGCCGAACGTACCGCTTTGGGGATCGGCGTCCACCTCGACCACGTCGCCCTTGCTGGGGCGCGTCACGTAGGCGCGCAAGCCACCCGGCAGCAGCGCCACGTGCTCGCACGAATCGAGCGCCGTGGCGATCGCCTGCCGGTACGAGGGCCGCAACGGATCGAGGTTGATACGCGCGAACCCGCCGCTGCCGACGGCGAACGCGGTCTTGGCGTCCGGTGCCAGCACGACGTCGGTCGGCGGGAAGGCGACCGTGACGGCGTCGATGCTCGGGGACGGCGCATCGACCGACGACGTGAGCAGGCTGAACGAGAAGACGTTGCTCTCCTGCCCGCCCACGTTGACCTTGACCGGGCCGCTCACAGCATCGCTCGGCACCTCGGCCACCATGGAGGTGGGCGTCACCATCGTGCCCAGCACGTAGCCCGCGAAGCCCGAGCTGGTGCTGAAATAGACCTTGTTCTGGACGCTCGCGTTGTAGCCGGTGCCAGTGAGCGTCACCAGCGCACCGACCGGCGCCTCGCGCGGGGCGAGGCCGGTGATCGAGACCGGGGGCTGGTTCTGGGTGCGGAACGTGCTCGTGAAGGTCGTGGCGAGCGCGTTGCCCTCGACGTCCAGGAGCGACGGGGTGAGCTGGATCTCGTAATCGGTCGAGAAGGCCAGCGCGTCGTCGGGCACGAACACGAAGCTCAGGCCGGGGGTGAGGAGCTGCCCGCGCCCGCCGAGGGTGCCGCCTCCGCCCACCGCGCGCAGCTTGAACGCTCGGCCGATCGAGTCCGCGAAGACCGGCTCGCTGAACGTGACGAGGATCGGCGTGTCGATGCGGATGTCGGTGGCGGAGCCCACGGGCGACACGGAGCCCACCGTGGGCGGCGTCACGTCGATGTTCGTCATCACGTTGGCTGTGTACGCCCCGCCGGCCGTGGCGGCGATGGTCTCGCGCACATCGGGATCGTCGTTGTTGCTCTCGGGGCCGCCGTACCACTCGGGCCGGAAGTTGGTCTGCGCGATCTCCTGGACGCGCGCGTTGATCGCGCCCGGCACCAGCGCCGGCACGCTGCCGTCGAGCGGTGTGACGCGCACCGCGTAGTCGCCGGGCGGCAGGCGGTAGAGGGCGTAGTCGCCGCTCTCGTTCGTGTAATCGGAGGCGACCGTGTCGGCCGGGTTGCCGCCGGCGAGCGCGACCGCCATCACCAGCGCGCCCGGGACCGGGGCGCCGTTCTTGCCACGGGTCACGCGTCCCGTGATCTTCCCGTAGTCCGTGAGCAGAGGGACGCCCGGATAGGCAGCTGCGATCGCGGCCTGGTCGTCGGATTCGAGGCTCGCGGCCAGCGTGCCGGTCTGGAGCACCGGGAACATCGTGGCGTCGGCGGCGCCGCTGTGGCTCAGGCCGAGCAGGTGCCCGATCTCGTGGGTCGCAACGCTCTGGAGGTCGAAGCTGCCGCTCGCCGGCCCCGCGGTCGCCGTGCGGAAGGTGGCGGCCGGGTTGAAGATGATGTCCGCGTCCACGATCTCGCCCGGCAGCCGCATCACGTCGTCGAAGGGCGTGCTTGATGCCGTCGGTGGCGCTCGCGTCCTTTTGCGGCGTTACCGGATCCTCGACCACCTGGACGTTCGCTCCCGGGACCGCCGCCCAGGTCGCGAAGGCATTGCGCAGCGCCTGGAGGTCGCTCCCGTCGCTGATGCGGGGGTCGCCGTTCTGGGAGATGCGGTAGTGGATGGGCAGGCTGGAGCTCGCCCACGACTCCACGTGCCGTAGCGTGGCCGTCGCGTCCACGCAGCCGTCGCCGTCGGCGTCCTGGCCGGCCGCGCAGACGGACGGGCAAGCGTCGAACGTGTCGCTCACGCCATCGTAGTCGGAATCGGCGTGGGACCGGACGAGGCGGACGTCGTCGATCCAGGGGAGCCGCGTGGGCGCCCGCGTGGCGGGGTCCACGTTGAAGCGGTCGAAGGAGTCGAGAATGACGAAGACCAACTGGAGCGAATCGCAGTGGACGCTTCCCGTCGGAACGAAATCGGACGGATAGTGGAAAGGCGATCCCTCGGGAGCCATTTCCGCGTCGCTCGTGCCAGGTTCGAATACGAGGAAAAAGCAGCGGGCGAAGAAACGCCGCTGGTAGGTGTCCCCCGCGTTCTTGCCGCGCAGGTAGGCTGTCACGAAGCGTCCGAGGAAGAAGGGATTAATCCCGTTGGGCGCGAATTTCACCCGGAGGTCGATCGTGAAGGTCGAGTCCGGACTGACCTCCCGGGCGAACCAGGGCGACGTGAGGTAGACGTGCCTCCCCGCCGGGACCTCGCCGCCGGGCGCCGTGAACTGCCACAGGCAGGAGGGATCGTTCGGATCGAAGTCCTTCGCGAGCGAGATGTTCGGGTCGGGCGCCGGAATATCGCGGATGGTTTGGGGCGAGGCCGGGGTGCCGTTGAGCGCCGAAAGCGTCCAGGTCCCGAGGGCGCCGTCCTCGAAATCGCGGAGCGGAATGGGATCGGGTCCGGCGCCCAGGTCGCGCAGCCGGAGATTGTCGACGATCGCCGCGCCCTCGGGGGTGGGGGAGGTGCCGAGCCCCCCCGCAACCTCGTCGCCGGTTGTGGGGTTCGTCTGCAGCACGAGCCGCAGCCGCGTGGGGGAAGCGAACGGGAACCCCGGCTGGCTGTCCGGATGGGTCGCCACCGTGCACTTGAACTCACCCTTGCCGCGCACGGGGGCGGTGCTCGTGAAGGCGAATCCGGAGGAGCTCACCCAGCGCGCAGCGAGCTTCCCCCACTTTCCGTCGCTCTTCAGCCCCTGGACGCCGAGCCAGTTGTTGCCCGAGGTCGCGGCGATGATCGTCCCCGTGGTTTGGAAGTCGACGCGGCCTTCGAACGTGAGCGCCAGGTTCCCGTTCGTGAAGACCTCCTCGGGATTTGCACCCATGTCGGTTCCGAACCACAGCGCCTTGGACCCCATCGTGATGTAGGCATCGTTGACCAGGTACTTGGTGTCCACATGCGCGAACACCAGGCTCGCGCGCTCCTGCGCCGTCCAGCCGCGCGGCAGGCAGGCGCCGTCCGACGGGCGATCGAACCCGTATTGGAGCTGGACGTAGCTGGTGTCGGTGTCCGCGATCGCGGCAGTCGAGGGCAAACCCGCGCCGGTCGCAGCCGACCACAGCGACACACCCGGCAATCGCCCGTCCACCCGCGCGGGGGCGGCCACCTTCTCGATCTTCCCGCTGTCGTACATCCGGTAGATGACGTGCGGCCGATCGTCCCTCGGCGGCGTGCCGGCGGCCGGCCGCGGCGCTGCTCCGGCCACAACGGGCGCGGTCAGGAACAGTGCGAGCGCGAGGAAGGTCGGGCGGCCCATGGGCACTCAGCGATCGGGAGTGCGGCTCT
>VBOS01000235.1 GCA_005893185.1 Candidatus Eiseniibacteriota bacterium | reverse complement strand
CGAGGTCTCGTCCCCCGAGCTCGCGCGCCAGCTCTCGGATGAGGTCTTCAGGCAACTGGCGGGCCACCTCGGCTCCAAGCACCTCCAGTTCACGCAGCTCGTCGGTCTGGACCAGGTGAATCAGCGGCTCACGGTCGCGCAAGCCGGGCACATGTCGCGGGAGGACGCTGTGAGCCTCGGACTGGCGGTGGGCGCCAGGCGCGTGCTGCTCACGCGCATCCACGATCTGCGCTCGGACACCAACACCGACACCTACCGCGAGACCATCTTCAAGAAGGTGGTCGAGCGCGGGGAGGACGGAAAACCCGTGACGCGGTTCGACGAGCAGCACTTCGAGGCCGTGTCGCGCCGGCGGGAGATCACGGTCGTGTTCGATCTCGAGGTGATCGAGACCGAGGAGGGCACGCCACTCGCGCGCGATTCGCACGAGAGGAACTTCCACGCGCACACGGTCTTCACGCGCTTCTCGGCGGCCGGGAGCTGCGACGATTATTGCCTGGCTCCGCCCGAGTGGAAGGACCAGGATCGCGGCAAGCAAGTGGAGAAGGAGTGGCGAAGCGATTTCGGGTCCTGGAGCCTGCCCGGGCTGCTGGACCGCGCGCGCCGCGACCCCGGCCGCACCCGCTACGAGCCGCGGCACCGCTCGGAGTTCTCCGCAGCTGGAACCAGCACGCCGGTGTGGCTCGACGACCTGCCGCCGGTGGAGGAGCTGGCCTACATCGCGCTCTCGGATGCGTGGATGCCGATGCTGGGGATGCTGCGCGACCTCGACGGCAGGGACGACACGGAATTCACGACCGGGCGATGACGGCGGCTGAGATGCATCGTCCCGCGGCCGCGATCCCGCGCGCGGCGGCGGCCGGGGAGACGGGCGCCGAAGCGTCGAACCCGCACCGCCGATGACCGAGGCGGTCGCCCGCGCATCGCTGCCCGAGGGCGTGACGACGCCCATCCCGCGCGCGCTGCTCCGCCTCGCGCTGCCGGTGCTCGCATCGCAAATGCTGCGCCTGGGCTACCAGTGGGTGGACGCGCTCTGGGTGCGCGGGCTCGGCGTGCAGGCGACCGGCGCAGTCACCACCTCGCTGTTCGTGATGTGGTCGGTCTACTCGCTCAACGACATCTTCTCGACCGGGATCACCGCCTACGTGAGCCAGCTCCTCGGCGCCGGCGAGCGGGCGCGCGCCGGCGTCGCCGCCTACAAGGGGCTGCGCGCCTCCGCGCTGCTCGGGCTCATCGGCCTCGCGCTCGGCGTGTTCGCGGCGCGGCCCATCTTCGCGCTCATGAACTCCGATCCGCGCGCGGTCGAGAGCGGCGCCGCCTACCTACGGGTGGTCCTCTGCGGCTCGCCGTTCTTTCTAGTTGCGCTCACGTGCGAGGGCATCATGCGCGCCTCCGGCGACACCCGCACGCCGCTGCTCATCGACCTGTGCGCGATCACGCTCAACGCCGCGCTCGCTCCGTTCCTGATCTACGGCTGGGGCCCGTTCCCGCGGCTGGGCGTGGCGGGCGCAGCCTGGGCCACGGTGACCGCGCAGGTGACCATGGTCTCCGGGTTCCTGCTCATCGCAGCTCGCGGGCACCGCGCCTTCCCGCTGGCGCGGCGCGCGGCCGAGCCGCCCGTCCGCATCGCCGGCATGGCGCGCGTCGGCGCGCCCGCCGCGCTCATCGGCATGCTGTTCTCGGTGGTATACGTGGCGTTCGCGCGCTCCGCCTCGCGCTTCGGCACGGCGTCCATGGCGGTGGTCGGCATCGCGAACCGGATCGAGGCGCTCCAGTTCCTCACATCGGTGGCGATCGGCACAGCCGGCGCCGCGCTCGTCGGCCAGAATCTCGGCGCGCGCAAGCCCGAGCGCGCCGTGCGCGTGATCCGCACCGGTCTCTCCTGGAACCTGTGGATCTCCGCGACGCTGAGCGCTTTGCTCTTCGCGCGGCCGCAGTTCTTCCTCGCGCTCTTCAGTCGCGACGCGGAAGTTGTGCGCCTCGGCGTGCCCTACATCCGCATTCTCACGATCTGCCTGATCGTGAACGGCATGGAGATCGTGACCGCCGAGTCGGTGATGGGCTCGGGGCACACGCGAGCCCTGTCGTGGATCTTCAGCACGTTCTCCGTGCTGCGCATCCCGCTCGCGTTCCTGGTGCCGGACTGGACCGGCCTCGGCGTGCTCGGCATCGCCTGGGTGATCACCGCCACCTGCATGGTGCGCGGGCTCATCATCGTCGGCTGGGCGGCCCGCGGCACGTGGCAGCGCGGGCTCCACCGCGAGCTGCACGGTGGCTCGCCGCCCGGTGTCGAGCCGCCGCCGGGGGCGGCGGGGGTCGCGTGATAGACTGCGGCGCGTGCGGCGTTCGCAAGCGCGCAAGACGTCGCGCGATGCCGGACCACTCGAGGCCGCGGATCCCAGACTCGGCACGAAGGAGCACGATTGCCAGATTCCATGCACTACCCGTACGTGATCGTCGGCGGCGGGCTCGCGGGCGCATCCGCGATCGAAGGCATCCGCGCCCACGACAAGGAGGGCGCGATCCTCATGTTCGCGCGCGAGAACTTTTCGCCCTACCACCGCCCGCCGCTCTCCAAGGACCTGTGGTTCGGCAAGAAGAAGCGCGATGAACTGCCCGTGCATCCC
>VBOS01000027.1 GCA_005893185.1 Candidatus Eiseniibacteriota bacterium | reverse complement strand
AACTACTTCGTCGACGACCTCGACCTTCCGCAGTTCCCGAGCGGGGCCTTTACGCTCACGTTTCCCGCGGACGCGTCGGACGCCACGGAGCCGCGGCTCCAGAAGACTCACGATCCCGCGACGGGCGTGCCGCAAGGCAGACCGCTGTGCCCGCAGCTCGACATCCGTGTCAACGGGTTTGCGTTTGTCGACGACAACGGCGACGACGGCAAGACCCTGGGTGTCCCCATGTTCCTGCTGATCGACCACACGATCGATCCGACGGGAGTGAACGGGCCGGCGCGCGTCGGCTTCCGCGCGTTCCGCTCCTACAGTGGGGGTACACCCTACGTCTCAGGTGGCCCTCCGCGCCTCGACCAGCAGCGTTTCGAGTTCTTGAGCGGACGGGGCGGCGGCGATGCGAGCCCCAATCCCTACGAGAACATCGACCCGGAGACGGGATTCATCAATCAGACGGGTGGGGACCAGAAGAACGATTTCGCGGCCTGGTGCTCGATCGGGCCGTGGTTCGTCGGGCAACGGGCCGGGGGGAGCAGCATGCCGCCGGGGGCTTCGATCACGGTGACGGTCGCCTTCGCGGTGCAGCGGAGCAAGGGCTCCAACCCCTACGCGGAGACCATCCGGTATACCGCGGACTACGCCGACATGCAGGCGGGCCATATCACGCAGCAGACGTTGTTCGGAAGATCCCCGCCCCTCAAGGTGGTCTACGACGCCGAGGTCGCATTTGAAGGCGTGTACGAAGCTCGGATCGACGGCATCCCGTCCACGGACTGGCACGGTCGTGAAACCGGGATCCGCGGCGCGCACGGCTCCACCCGCTACGTGCTCTCGGACTGCCGAGACGAGGGGAGCGAGGGTGGAGCGCGCTATGTCGAACCGGACAAGTACACCTGGTTCGACTTCGACTGCAATTTGTGCACGGGGGTGTGGAACTATGGCGTGGGCCGCGCGGCGCGAGACGACGAGAAGTACCTCGGAGGCATGCACCACAAGACGTGGAACGCATCTGCGCCCCCGCCCAGCCCCTTGCTGAACACCGCGGCCACCTACAACTACACCGACAACCCGACGCGCTTGGTGCCGGCGGCGGGGGACCACAAGATCACCTTGGCGTGGGACAATGCTTCGCAGACCGCGCCTGACCCGGGGGAGGTCAACGGCAAGAAGCAGGTGTTCGACTTCCGCGGGTGGAACCTCTACAAGGTCTCGGGCTGGACGCGACCCGTGGGCTCCCCGGGACCGTCGGAGAGCGAGTGGGCCCTGGTGGCGTCGTTCGGGATGTTCGACTACCGGAGCAACCGTGGGCAGCCGATCCCGAGCAACGAGTTCTGCAAGCAGCTGTTGGATCCGGGCGTTCCGGGCGACACGGTGAGGTGCATCCCGGGGGTTGACACGGTTGCCTGCCCTCCGGGGAGCGGGTACGCGAATCAGTTTCCGTGCCCACCGGACGGCTTCTGGGTGATGGAGTCGGCGTACCCCAAGGTGCTCTACCCCGGGCAGCAGGACTCGTCGGAAGTGAGGACTCGTCGGAAGTGAGACTTCACCGTTTCGATCTGTGGGATCGGCAGAGCGGGAAGATCCTGCATCCGAACTTCTCCTTGGGTTGCACGAAGTGGGCGAAGACGGACTCGTGCTTCAGGGTGATCGCGCCCGGGGACACATGCGACGCGAACTGCGGCATCTCGGTCTTCCCGCCGAACCTGCCCGACACGCTGATCCAGTACCCGGTCGGGGTCTACCGCTATGAGGACTCGGAAGTGAAAAATGGGTTCATCTACTTCTACTCGGTGACCGGGTTCGATTCCTCCTGCACGAGGACCGATGATCGCGGAAACTGCTTGACGATCGCCACCTCCGAGGGTCGCAAGTCGGCCGTGGAGTCGGAGGGAGTGACTCCGCAGGCAGCAACGATGACCGGGAAGAACAAGGTGTGGGTGGTGCCGAACCCCTACAAGGGCTTCCAGAAGATCCAGGAGCGACCTTCGACCTGGGACCTGACCCCGAACGCGACGGATCCAACGGGGACGCACATTGACTTCATGGGGATGCCCCCGGGACATTGGACGATCCGGATCTACACGCTGGCCGGGGATCTCGTGCAACAGCTGCGGTCGACCGATGCCGTGAACGAATCGCAGCGGGGATCCGAGACGGCCTCGAACCGTCAGCAGGACACATCGAACGACGGGCAGGCGCGGTGGAATCTCATCTCACGCAACGGGCAGGACGTCGTGAGCGGCGTGTACCTGTTCACGGTGGACTCGAGTCAGGGCATTCAACGGGGCCGGTTCGTGGTGATCCGATGAGGACGCGACGGCGAGGTTCCCTCAGCGCGCGGACGGAGCGCGTCGCGCAAAGGAGGTTGGGGGTGCGAAGCGCGGTGGCGACGATCGGAGTGGCGGCCCTGCTGCTGGCGGGGCCGGCGGGCGCCGCCGACATCTTCGAGAAGGTCGGGACGTTCGACGGGCAGTTCCTGAAGATCAACGTCGGGGCGCGGGCGGAGGGGATGGGGGGGGCGTTCGTGGGCGTCGCGGACGACGCGACCGCGCTGTACTGGAATGCCGCCGGAATCGCGCGGATCGATCCGGACAAGTCGGAGTTCAGCTTCAACCAGGCGGTGTGGCCCGGGGATCTGCAGTTCACCCAGGCGGGCTACGTGTTCCACCTCAAGCGTTTTCCGGGGGCGTTCGGGTTCTCGGTGCGGGCTCTCTACATGGACCCCATGATCGAGACCACGGCCTTCCAGCCGAACGGCACGGGCAATACCTTCGACGCTGGCTACATGACGGCGGGCCTCACCTATGCGCGTTCGTTCACGGACAAGTTCAGCGCCGGCGGGACGATCCACTTCATCCACGAGGGGCTGGCCGAGTTTTCTCAACAGACCTATGCGGTGGACGTCGGCTCTCTCTACGACGTAGGGGCGCTGGGGATGCGGATCGGGATGGCGATCTCGAACATCGGCTCCCAGATCACGTTCATCGACCGTGCGGGGCGGATTCCCCCGATGTTCCGGGTGGGGACCTCGCTGAACCTTCTGCAGCGCGGGGACCAGAAGCTGATCGGGTCGTTCGAATTCTCGCATCCGCCGGACAACGCGGAGCGCATGAACGTGGGAGCCGAGTACTCGTTCCAGAAGTTCGCCTTCCTGCGTGGCGGCTACAACCTCAACTACGACGCCGAGGGAATGGCGGCGGGCGCGGGCTTCCACATCCCGGTATCGGTCGCGGGCCAGGCCGACGTAGACTATTCCTACACCGATATGAAGGATCTGGGCGGCGCGCATCGTTTCTCCATCCGCTTCCAGTTCTGATCTCCGGCCCCCAAGGAGGGCCCGAGGATGACCGGTCTTCCAGCGCGCCCCCGCCCGGGGGCGCGTTTGGCTTCCTGGCTGCTCGTCGCAGGCCTCGCCGGGGGCGTGCCGCCCGCGGCCTACGGCGCCACCACCGACCTTCCCTTCGGTCCGCTGCCGTGGCGCGTGGGGGGCGACGTTGGCTTTACCGTGGACGCCGCCGCCTTCCCGGACAGTTCGGGTTGCACGCTCGAGATCTACGTGCGGCTGGCGCCCGCGACGCTCATGGCCGTGACCGGCGGGCGTCCGCAGGGCGGGCCGTTCTCCCTGGCGCTGACGCTCCGGAATGCCTACGGCCGTGTGGAGCACCGCGTGGAGCAGGACTTCGTCGCATCGGGCGGCGATACCGCCGGAGGCTTCGGCAAGGTCGTGATCCTGCCGCTGCGAACGATGCCCGGCAAGCACCGCCTTCAGCTCCGGATGAGCACGTACCGTCCCGGCCTCAGCAAGAACGCGATCGGCCGCAAGCAGGTCCAGTCGGTGGATGGTGAGCTGACGGTCCCAGGTGAGGATCCCGGAGGCGTTCTCTCCGATCTCGGATTTTTGTGGCCGGGGCCCGTCGGGTCGGATCAGGCCGCCGTCGCGCGCACGCACCGGGAGACGGTGCCCAACCCTGAACGCCTCTACGGCCTGTACGCCGACAGTCTGCGCGCGGAATTCATCGCGCGCTCGCGCGCCGCCGACACTCGAGCCTGGCGGTGGGTGGCGCGTATCCTCGATTCCGCCGGGCGCCTCGTGTCCACGGTCGAGGGGGAGGGCCCGGCAGGCCGCTGGCTCGAAGCAGCGGTGGTCGCGGACGTCTCGCGCCAGCCTGCCGGTCTCTACGACCTCGAGGTCAAGGCCTGGCAGGAGGGCGATCCCGGCGCCCTCCTGCGGCACGCGTCCTTCAGCGTCGCATGGGAGGCGCGGACCTGGGTCGCGAGCCCGCAGGAGATCATCGACAATTCGCACTTCCTGCTCTCACAGGAAAACGAGGAGAAGTTCGCGCGCATGCAGCCGGGAGAGCAGGAGCGCGTGATCACCGACTTCTGGCGCGTGCGGGATCCCACCCCCGACACCGGCGTCAACGAGGCGCGCGAGGAATTCCTGAAGCGTGTCGACTTCGCGAACCGCACCTACGGACGCTACGGGCTGGGGAAAGGCATGTTCTCCGACATGGGCCGGGTGTTCATCCGGTACGGGGAGCCGAGCGAAGTGCTGAAGCAGGTGATCCCCACGCAGGACAACACGCTCGCGGATGTGATCCAGCAGCTCGCAGCCACCGACCAACGGGCGGTCGGCGATCTGAGCGACAAGGTCATCGGCGCCGACATGCGGCCATTCGAGGTCTGGATCTACGAGGGCGACATCCCGCTTCCGGTGGATGCCGATCCCAGCACCATGAAGCAGCCGCACATGCGGAACCGGAAGCTCGTGTTCCTGTTCGTGGACGAGCACCAGGTGGGCGACTACCGCCTCCGCTATTCGACGGAGTGATCGTGCCGAGCGCCGCGTTGATTCGTCCACCCGCTTGCGGCATATTGCCTTCCGGCTCCTGGTGCGAAACCAAGGCCGTGGTTCTCCGGCTCGGCGGGTGGAGAGGCTCAAGGCGGGGAGAAGGCAGGGACGACCATGACGCTGCGCGTCGGCATCAACGGGTTCGGGCGCATCGGGCGGCTGGTGGTGCGGGCCGCAATGGAGCGCAAGGCTCCGATCGAATTTGTCGCTGTGAACGACATCACAGACGCGGGAACGCTCGCGCACCTGCTGCGCTACGATTCCGTGCATGGTCGGTGGCCCGCCGCGGGCCGGGCGGTCGACGGGCGGCTCCCGGTGTGCGGCAAGAGCATCCAGGTGCTGAGCGAGAAGGACCCGGCCAAGCTTCCCTGGAAGTCGCTGGGCGTCGAGGTCGTGCTCGAGGCCACCGGGAGGTTCACGGACCGCGCGGGCGGAGCCCTCCACATCGCTGCCGGTGCGCGCGCCGTGATGATCTCGGCGCCCGCCAAGGGCGCGGACCTGACCTTCGTCTTCGGCGTGAACCAGGACCGGCTCGACCGCTCGAAGCACACCGTTGTGACGATCGGCTCGTGCACGACGAACTGCCTGGCGCCGCTCGCCAAGGTTCTCCACGACGCGTTCGGGATCGAGCACGGCTTCATGACCACGATCCACGCCTACACCAACGACCAGAGGAACCTCGACCAGCCGCACAAGGACCTGCGCCGGGCACGCAACGCTGCGACGAACCTGATCCCCACATCGACCGGGGCGGCCAAGGCGATCGGCGAGGTGCTCCCGGAGCTCAAGGGCCGGCTCGACGGGATCGCGGTGCGCGCCCCTGTGATGGACGGCTCGCTCGTGGACCTGGTCTGTCGCCTGAAGAGACCCGTGACCAAGGAGGCGGTGAACGCGGCGATGAAGGCGGCGGCGGACGGGCCCATGAAGGGCGTCCTCGAGTACTGCGAGGACCCCATCGTCTCCTCCGACGTGGTGGGGAACCCCGCGAGCAGCGTGTTCGACGCGCTCTCGACCTCCGTGCTGGACGGCACGCTCGTTAAGGTGCTGGCGTGGTACGACAACGAGTGGGGCTTCTCGAACCGCGTCGTGGACGGCCTGCTCCTGATGGCGTAGCGATGGAGTACCGCAAGCAAACCGTGCGGGCCGTGAAGCCCGGGGGTCTCCGGGCGCTGGTGCGCGCGGACTTCAACGTTCCGGTCGCAGATGGAGCGATCACCGACGACACGCGCATCGTCGCGACGCTCCCGACGATCCGGCTCCTGATCGAGCGCGGCGCCCGCGTCATCCTCATGTCGCACCTCGGGCGCCCCAAGGGCGGTCCCGACAAGAAGCACACGCTGCGTCCGGTGGCGGAGCGGCTCGCGTCCCTGCTCGGCCGGCCCGTCGCGTTCGCCCCGGACTGCGTCGGGCCGGAAGCCGAGTCCCGCGCCCGCCCGCTCGGGGAAGGCGATGTGCTGCTGCTCGAAAACCTGCGCTTCCACGCCGAGGAGGAGGCGAACGACCCCGCCTTCGCCCGCAAGCTCGCATCCCTCGGCGAGCTGTACGTGAACGATGCGTTCGGGACCGCCCATCGCGCCCACGCCTCCACCGAGGGCGTGCCGCGCGTTCTGAGGCCCGCCGTCGCCGGGCTCCTGATGGAGCGCGAGCTGGAATACCTCGGGCGCGCTCTCGACCGGCCGGCGCGCCCGTTCGTCGCGGTGCTGGGCGGCGCCAAGATCTCCGGCAAGATCGACGTGCTGAACGCGCTGCTCGAGCGCGTGGACCGGCTGCTGATCGGCGGCGCGATGATGTTCACCTTCCGGCGCGCGCAGGGCCGACCGACCGGCCGCTCGCTCGTCGAGGAGGACCGCGTCGAGATGGCGCGCGCCGTGCTCGCGCGCGCAGCGGAGCGCAGCTCCGAGATCGTGCTGCCCGTGGACTGCGTGGCCTCCGGCGCGACCGACGGCTCCGCCCCCGGTCGCGTCGTGGCGCTCGACTCGCTCGGGAAAGACGACATCGGCGTGGACGTGGGGCCCGGCACCGTGATGCTCTTCGCCGAGAAGCTGAGCGGCGCACGCACCATCTTCTGGAACGGGCCGATGGGGATCTTCGAGGTCCCGGCGTTCGCCGCCGGCACTCTCGGAGTCGCCCGCGCGATCGCCGATGCGGGAGGCGGCGGAGCGGTGACGGTGGTCGGCGGGGGCGATTCGGTCGCCGCCGTGCAGGAGACCGGCCTCGCCGACCGCTTCACGCACATCTCCACCGGGGGTGGGGCCGCGCTCGAGTTCCTCGAAGGCAAGGTGCTTCCCGGGGTCGCCATCCTCGACGACGCTCCCGCGGCATGAGCCCGGTCGCGCGCCGTCCGCGGTTCGTCGCCGGCAACTGGAAGATGCACAAGACCGCGGCCGAGGGTGGGGCCCTCGCGCGCGAGCTCGTCGCGCACCTCGGCGCCCGGCCGCCCTGCGCGGTGGCTCTGTGCCCGCCGTTCACCGCGCTCGAGGCTGTGCGCCAGGCGCTCGATGGCTCGCCGATCGGGCTCGGCGCGCAGAACCTCCATCCCGAGCCGCGCGGCGCGTTCACAGGCGAGATCTCGGGCGCGATGCTCGCCGCCGCCGGGTGCCGCTACGTGATCGTCGGCCACTCCGAGCGACGTCACGGGATGGGCGAGGATGACGCGCTGGTGGCTCGCAAGCTGAGGGCGGCGCGACGGGATGGCCTCACGCCCATCGTTTGTGTGGGGGAGACCTTGAGCGAGCGCGACCAGGGCCTCACCGCCGACGTGCTCGTTCGCCAGATCCGCTCAGCTTACGATGGCCTGGCGGAGGCCGAGGCCCGGGAGACCGTGATCGCATACGAGCCGGTGTGGGCGATTGGCACCGGCCGCGTGGCGAGCCCCGAGCAGGCGTGCGAAGCCCATCGCATCATCCGCGCCACGCTCGATCGCGTGGTGGGCGCGGGCGCCGGCGCCAATGTGTGTGTCCAGTACGGCGGAAGCGTGAACGCCGAGAACGCTCCCCGGCTCTTCGCCGAGCCCGAGCTGGACGGTGCGTTGGTGGGAGGCGCGTCGCTCGAAGCCGCGTCCTTCTTCCGCATCGTGGCGGCGGCAGCCGCGGTCGTTTGACGCCGCCCCGGCCGCTCGCTTAGCTTACAAAGCTGCCTGCGGCAGGCGCGCGGACCTCAGAAATCGCGCGGGCGCACGGCACGTCCATCCACCCGGAATCCGACCCATGTACGGCTTGCTGCTCGCGCTTCATCTTGTCGTGTGTCTCGGTCTCGTTGCCGTTGTGCTCGTCCAGTCCGGAAAGGGCGGGGGCCTCGCCGGCGGCGCGTTCGGCGGCACCGCCCAGACCGTATTCGGCGGCCGCGGCGCAACGGACTTCATCACGCGCGCCACGATGGTCTTGGGCGGCGCATTCTTCGTGACGTCGCTGGTGCTGGCGCTGCTCTCGTCGGGGGGGGCGGGCCGCTCGCGGAGCCTGATCCAGGATCAGGCGCGCCAGGTGGCGCCCGTCGCGCCCGCGCCAACTTCTCAGCGGCCTCCGGCTCCGGGCGCGGGCACGCCGACATCAGGCGCGGCAGCCGGGTCGAAAACGATTCTCCCGCCGGCTCCCGCGAGTGGCTCGGCTCCCGCCGCGGCTCCGACCGGCGGCACGGTGCCCACGAAGGCGCCGGGCGGCGCTGCGCCGGCTGGCAAGCCAAGCCCGCCTCCCGCGGGAAGCAAGCCGGCCAAGCCTCCGGGTGGGGGACCCTAGCGTCGCCGGCGAGGCCACGTGAGAACGGTGCGTGCCCGGGTGGTGGAATTGGTAGACACGTACGTTTGAGGGGCGTATGGGGAAACCCGTGCGAGTTCAAATCTCGCCCCGGGCACCAGAATGAACGAGGCCACGCGAATTGCGTGGCCTTTGTCGTTCAGGCTGTCCGGCGGAGGCACCGAACGCACTGTGAGCAAGGGCGACGGCACCGCCCGCCATTCGGCCTAGATTCGGCCGAGACCCCTTGAGCGGCGACATCCAAGCCGGGTAGAATTCCAGCAT
>VBOS01000234.1 GCA_005893185.1 Candidatus Eiseniibacteriota bacterium | reverse complement strand
CCGGCTGGGGCCCGCTCACCGGTCCACTTCTCCGAGCACGATGTCGATGCTCCCGATCGCCGTGATCACGTCGGCCACGAGCCGGCCGCGGATCATGGCGGGCAGCGTCTGCAGGTGGACGAAAGAGGGCGAGCGCACCTTCATGCGCCACGGGCGCGGCGTGCCGTCCGAGACGAGGTAGAAGCCCAGCTCTCCCTTGGGCGCCTCGATCGCCTGATAGGCCTCGCCCACCGGCGGGAAGAAGCCGTGGGCGACGATCTTGAAGTGGTGGATCAGCGCCTCCATCGAGGTCCTCACGTCCTCCTTGGGAGGCAGCACGTACTTGTAGTCGCGCAGTCGGTAGTCGCCGCGTTCGCGTAGCGGTCGTAGGCGTCGCCGGCCGTGCCCACCGGGATCTCGAAGTCGTAGTCGTCGTAGCCGCAGTAGGGCTGGGCTTTGCGCAGGTCCCACGCGACTCCCGAGCCGCGCAGCACCGGGCCGGTGGCGCCGAGCGCGATCGCGTCCGCCTTCGTGAGATCTGCGACGCCCTTCAGGCGCGCGAGCCAGATCGGGTTCTTCGTGAGCAGCTTCTCGTACTCGTCCACGTGCGCTGGCATCTCGTCCACGAACTTCTGGCAGCGGTCGAGGAAGCCGTCGGGGATGTCCATCGCGAGGCCGCCGACCCGGAAGTAGGAGGCCGTCATCCGCGCGCCGCACACCTGGTCGTAGATCGAGAGCACCTTCTCGCGCTCGCGGAAGCAGTAGAAGAAGACGGTCATCGCGCCGATGTCGAGCGCGTGCGTGCCGAGCCACACGCAGTGGGCGCTGATGCGCGTCAGCTCGGTGAGCAGCACGCGGATCACCTGGGCGCGCTCCGGCGCCTCGATCCCCAGCAGCTTCTCGGCCGCCAGGCACAGCCCCAGGTTGTTCGACATCGGCGCCAGGTAGTCCATGCGGTCGGTCTGCGGGATGGACTGGGTGTAGGTCTTGTACTCGGCCTGCTTCTCCATGCCGGTGTGGAGGTAGCCGATGATCGGGCGCGCCTCGACGATGGTCTCGCCGTCCAGCTCGAGCGCCACGCGCAGCACGCCGTGGGTCGAGGGGTGCTGCGGCCCCATGTTGAGCGTCATGGTCTCAGTGCGCACGGTACCGGACCTTCTTCGGGGCCAGCTTCTTCAAGGCCGGATCGGGCAGCTTGCGGCCCGGCGTGTTGTGGGTGAACGCCACCTCCTCGTAGCCGAGCGGCGAGTCCTTGCGCAGCGGCCAGCCCACCCAGTCCTCGGGCAGCAGGATGCGGGTCAGCCCGGGATGCCCGGTGAACTCGATGCCGTAGAAGTCGTAGGTCTCGCGTTCGTGCCAGTCGGCGGTGGGCCACACGCCTGTGACGCTCGGCACGCGCGGGTTCTCCTCGCCCACCGCGACCTTGAGCGTGATCCGCGAAGAGCGCGCGAGCGAGAGCAGCCCGTAGACCACCTCGAAGCGCGGATCGCGCGGCAGCCAGTCCACGCCCGCGATCCACGACAGCATGGCGAAGTCGAGCTCGGGGTCGTCGCGCAGGAAGGTGCAGATCTCGACGAGATGCTCGGACGGGACGTAGAGCGTGTGGTCGCGGACCGCATCTCCGGTCTGGCGCCGGATCGCGGCCCCGGGGAAGCCCACGCGCAGCCGCTCCTCGATGCGCTCCGGGGCCAGCGCGGTCATGCCACCGCCTTGCGGCTCTTCTTCTTCTTCGGCGGAACCGGCCCCAGCTCGACGCGCGACGCCAGGATCTTCTCCTGGAGCTTCATGATGCCGTGGATCAACGCCTCGGGACGGGGCGGGCAACCCGGAACGTACACGTCCACCGGCACGATCTTGTCCACGCCCTGGAGGATCGCGTAGTTGTTGAACACGCCGCCGCAGGATGCGCACGCTCCCATCGAGATCACCCACTTGGGGTCGGGCATCTGGTCGTAGAGCAGGCGCAGAACCGGTGCCATCTTGATGCTCACGCGCCCGGCCACGATCATGAGATCGGCCTGGCGCGGAGATGCGCGGAACACCTCGGCCCCGAAGCGCGAGATGTCGAAGCGCGGGCCGACGATCGCCATCATCTCGATCGCGCAGCAGGCGAGGCCGAACCCGAGCGGCCAGATCGCGTTCGCCCGCGCCCAGTTCACCACCTTCTCGACGCTGGTGAAGAGGATGCCGCGCTCCAGCTCCTCGCGGATCGCGTCTTCCTCGCTCTTCGCCGGCTCGAGCGACGGCGGGCGCGGCGGCTCGGCAAGCGTGCGAAACGGATTCTTCTCGTCGGTCATGTCTTCTCCTCAGCTGCGGCCTCGCCACAAGCTGCCCCTCGCGCGCCGCTCACTCCCACTCCAGGGCCCGCTTCTTCAGCAGGTAGACGTAGCCCACGAGCAGGATCAGGATGAAGAGCAGCATCTCGATCAGGCCGTACGCTCCGAGCTGCTTGAATGCGACCGCCCACGGGTAGAGGAACACCGCCTCGATGTCGAACAGGATGAACAGCACGGCCACGAGATAGAACTTCACGGAGAAGCGCGCGCGCGCGTCTCCGACCGGCTCGACCCCGCACTCGTACGGGGCGTCCTTCACGGGATTGCTCCGGCGGGGCACGATGATCGTGGAGAGCGCGATCGTGCCCGCGCCGAACCCGATCGCCACGACCAGGAACAGCAGGACTGGCAGGTACTCTCTCATCGCTCCTCCCCCCGCTCGGCCCGATTGCCGCCGAGCGCACCCTATCAATCGGGCGCCGGACTCCGCAACGGCACGCGCGTCCCGTCAGCCGCTCGCCTCGTTCAGCTCCCTCACCGCCCGGGTAAGCGCCGGCACCACCTCGAACAGGTCGCCCACCAGCCCGTAGTCCGCGACCTTGAAGATGGGCGCATCGGGATCCTTGTTGATCGCCACGATGCAGCGCGCCGACGACATCCCGGCGAGGTGCTGGATGGCGCCCGAGATCCCGACCGCGACGTAGAGCTTGGGAGAGACCGTCTTCTCGGGGCCCTTGAGCCCGCGGCCCCCCGAAACGATGATCTCGGACTCTGTGAGGTCGGCCTTGCCCCCAGCCGAGGCCACGATCCGGGTGACCTTCACCCGCGAAGCCTGCGCGTCGTAGGTGAAGGCGAGCAGCTCGACGGTCGCGGCATTGCCGTTCCGGCTCGCCGGGGCGAACACCTTGGGCCTGAGCGATGCGATCGCGGGGACCTTCGGGAATGTGACCTTGAGGTTCGCCTTCCCGGCGAAGACCGGCCGGGTGGCGATCAGCTTCCCGCCCTCGACCGCGAGCGCCGTGCAGTCGGTCGCGAGCCCCACCCCGAGGCGCGCGGCCACCCGCGGGGCGAGGTCCTTGCCGATCGCGGACGCTCCGAAGAGCAGCACTGCGGGCTTCACCGCCTCAACTGCCGCGACCACGGCGCGGGAATACCCGGCGGCGTCGTAGTGGGTGAATGCCTCGTGCCGGGCCAAGAGCACGCGGGAAGCCCCGGCGTCGCCAAGGGCCGCGAGTCCGGGGTCCGAAGCGGCTGGGCACACGCCGACGACCGGCCCGCCCAGCTTCTCGGCGAGCCGGCTCGCCTCCCCCAGCGCTTCCCGCGAAACCGAACGGATCTGGCCGTTTCGCTGTTCTACGAAGGCGAGAATGCTCACGGCCCAGGCTTCCGCCGGCCGGTCGGGGCGCGCATCAGATCACCTTCGCCTCTTCGCGCAACGCCCGGATCAGGTCGGGGATCGCCGCCGCCCCCTGGCCCACGATCCGTCCCGCGCCACGCGGCGGAGGCAGCTCGAGCGCGATCACCTCAAGCGCAGGCTCCGAGGGAGCCGCCGGCTTCTCCTCGATCGGTTTCTTCTTCGCCGCCATGATGCCCTTGAGCGAGGCGTAGCGCGGCTGATTCAGGCCCTTGTCGGTCGTGAAAAGGGCAGGCAGAATGACATCTGCCACCTCGCGACCACCCTCGATCTCACGCTCGACGACCGCCTTCAGCCCCTCCAGCTCGAAGTGGGCGACCACGGTCACGCACGGCAGGTCGAGCAGCTCGGCGAGCATGGGGCCCACCTGCGCCGCGTCGTCGTCAACGGCCTGGCGGCCGAGCCAGACCATGTCGGGCTTGAGCGGCCCGATCTCGGCGGCCAGGGCCCGGGCCACCCCGAGCGAATCGGGTGGGCGCTCTACGCGCAGGTGGATGCCGCGGTCCACCCCCATCGCCAGGGCGTTCCGGAGCGTAGACTGAACGCTCGGGCCGCCGAGCGAGACGGCGACCACCTCGCCCCCTCCCTG
>VBOS01000233.1 GCA_005893185.1 Candidatus Eiseniibacteriota bacterium | reverse complement strand
CGATCTCGGCGGCCGGTCGGGGGCCGGCCCGGCCTTCGCGCCCGAAACGAAGGGCCCCGGCCGCCAGACCTCGGGCAGCAGCTGCGTCCCCGGCGAGGTGGAGCGCGGTCACGGAGGGGCTGTCGGCCTTGCCGCGGTGGTGCCGCTCCACGATTTCAATGTCCCACGATGCGGGAAGCATCGCCAGGACTTCGCGCAAAGAGCGGCGCAGGGCCGCGATTCCAAGGCTGAAGTTCGCCGCCCGCAGCACGGCGACCCGCCGCGCGGCCGCCTTCAGCTCGTCCTCGGCTGCGCCGTCGAGACCGGTCGTGCCCGAGACCAGCGCGGCGCCCCGAGCGGCGCAGGCTCGTGCCGCCGCGCAGGTGCCGGGGCCTGCGCTGAAGTCAACGACGACGTCGCCTGCTGCGATCGCCTCTGGGGAATCGCTCCACGCCTCGCCCGCGCCGCGCGCGGAGGGCGGCGGGATCTGCTGGGGACGCTCGATCCGGAGTCGGATCTGGAAGTCCCCGGATTCCCCCGCGGCCTGCTCGATGGCGCGGCCCATGCGTCCCGCCGCGCCCAGCAGCACGAGGGGGATCACGCGCGCGCCGACGAGCGCCCTCCGGCCGCCACATGCGGCGTCATGCGGATGCCGGCCGCGGCCGCGGCCTCCGCGATCGCAGCAGCGGTCGCGGGCTCGACCGGGACCAGGGGCAGCCGCAGCTCGTTCTCGATCAGGCCCATCGCGGCCAGCATGCACTTCACCGGGCCCGGATTGGATTCGAGGAACAACGCCTTGAAGAGCGGCAGAAGGCGCTGGTGGACGGCCTGGGCCTGCGCCATGCGTCCCGCGCGGGCGTGGTCGCACAGCGCCCGCATCTCGGCCGGGGCGACGTTTCCGGCGACCGACACCACGCCGCTCGCGCCCACCGCCATCATGGGCAATGTGAGCGAGTCGTCGCCGCAGAGCAGGGTGAAACGGGTGCGGGCCCGGACCGCGCTCGCCTGGTCCAGGCTTCCGGACGCCTCCTTGATGGCCACGATGTTGGGCAGGTCCTGAAGCTTCGCCAGGGTCTCGGGCATCGTGTTCGTCGCCGTGCGGCCGGGCACGTTGTAGAGCACGAGCGGCAGCTTCGTGGCCTTCGCGACCGCGCTGAAGTGCGCAACCTGGCCGCGGGGAGTGGGCTTGTTGTAGTAGGGCGTAACGACCATCGCCCCGTCCAGCCCCAGCTCCTCCGCCATGCGGGTGAGCGTCACGCTCTCGGCGGTGTTGTGGGTGCCGGTGCCGGCGATGACCGGGACCCGGGAGCGCGCGCGCTCCCGCGTGAACCGCCACAGGGTGCGGCGCTCGTCCACCGTGCAGGTCGCGGCCTCTCCGGTCGAGCCCGAGACCACCAGGCCCTCGACGCCGCCCTCGATCATGAAGTCCACCAGCTGAGCCGTGGCCTCGAGGTCGAGACCGCCGTCGCGAAACGGAGTCACCATCGCCACGATCAGCCCTTCGAACATGGTCTCCTCCTCACCGAATCACGTGCCCGCCGGCGCGGGAACGGGCAGGTTCAAGTGGCCCGCGAATGAAACCTCCGCCGGCCCGCTCAGGAATACACCTTGGTAGCCATCCTCGTTCGCCCGGAATTCCACCTCCAGCTCGTCACCGCCTGCTGTGAGCACGTGCACAGGCGATGACCCGCCCTCGGCCGCCGACCATAGAGCGGAAGCGATCGCCCCGCTGCCGCACGCCAGGGTCTCGGCCTCGACGCCGCGCTCGTATGTGCGCATCGCCAGGCGGCCGGGCGAGAGCGGCGCGACGAAGTCCACGTTGGCGCCCTCTGCGCCCAGGCGGGGGTGGTGGCGCAGCGCGGCTCCCCATTCTGCGACCGGCACCCACTCCACGCGCTCGACCGCGGTCACGAAGTGCGGAACGCCGGGCCGGATCAGTCGCCCGGGGAACGCTCGCCCGGCGGCCTCCAGGCGCAAGGGCTCGCCCGTCTCCACGTCGCGGCCGAATGCCAGCCGGATGCCGCGCCGCCCCGGATCGCGGCGCGCGCGCTGGGGACCGGCCGCTGTGCGGAACCGCACCTCTCCCCCGCTCCCCAGTCCGAGGTCGAGCGCCAGCAGCGCCAGGCACCGCGCCCCGTTGCCGCAGTATTCCGCCGGGCGGCCGTCGGAATTGAAGTAGCGCATCGCGAAGTCGAATTCGGGGTCGCGCTCCAGCAGCAGGACGCCGTCGGCGCCGACGCCGCGCCGCCGATCGCACATGCGCGCGACCAGAGGCTCGAGGGGCTCGGGGAGAAACGGCGCACGGTGGTCAAACACCACGAAATCATTGCCCGCACCGTGCATTTTGAGAAACGGGACCTTCACGCCGTTCAGGGTACTCCCCGGGGGCGCTGCAATACCAGCACCACATCCTTGATGTCATCGGCAGGTTGAACGCGAATCCCGAGGACCTCGCTGGCAGGTTCTTCACCCCGATTCCACAGCCGATTCTTGTCGCGGTCGCGGTAAGCCCTGAGCCACCACAGCCCGGGCTCCAGCTCGAGATGGAATCCGCCCTCGTTCTCGACGTCCGTGACGATGCGTTTGGTGGTGTCGGCCTCTGAGACCGCGAACACGCGCACGACGCCCTGGGTGTCCCCCAGGGTGTCGAGCACCGCCCCCTTCACCCGGGCCGGGGCGCGCGGATTGATCACGCGCAGCGTCAGGCCTTCGACGTGGGGATGCCCCGGATCGAGCGCGAAAGTCGTGTCCACCGGATCGAGGATGTCGCGGGAGGGCTCGTAGGAACGGTTGCCGTCGAGATCGGCGAACGCCCACAACCGGTAGCGGCCCGGAACGGTGAGGCCCTCCACGCGGAACGACCCCTTCGCGTCCGCGAACCCGATCGCGTCGAAGTCGCGCGCCGTGCTGTCGGGCGCGTGCCCCCGGCCCACGTCGTAGCACCACAGCGAAGTGCCCCGCGCCTCGAACCCGCGGGCATCGACTCTTCCCGCGATGACCCCGGCAGGGAACGTGTCGGCGGTGCTGAACACCACGGTGGCGCCGGCACCGAAGGCATTGCCGTGGCGGTCGTGGGCTTGACCGCCGATGATCAGCGTGTAGGTGTGGCTCGGCGCGAGCGGCTGCGCCAGCTCGAGCGTGAGTGTCCGCCCGCTCCAGCGCTGCCTCAGGATCTCGACCGGCGGCGCAAGCGAGACCGACTCGTTCGTCGAGCGCGGCTCCATGCCCTCGCTGAACGTGATCGAGATCCGCGCGTCGCGCGGGACGCGCGCCGCCCCCGAATCGGGGAAGGTCGAGACCACCCGCGGCGGCTCGAGATCGGGCGGACCTCCGCTGGGCGGCCCGCGCTTGGCGCACGAGGCGAGCGGGCAGATGAGCGCGAGGAGCAGCAGTGCTTCGCCAGGACGGCTCCGGCGCCCCGCGATTCCGGGGCGCAGCACAGCTGCGCGAGAGGCTCCCGGCGCGCTCGCAGAAGGCCGGGAGATGCATCGTTCGCCGGCGGGTCGCGTGGCCCCCGCCGCCGCCGCCCCACCTCCAGAGTTCATTCCCACCCTCTCACGAAGCCTCTCAGGCGAACCTTAAACCTAGGCCCGCGGGTGGGCCTGACGGTAGGCCTTGGCCAGGCGCGCGCGCGAGACGTGGGTGTAGATCTGGGTGCTGGCGAGCGAGCGGTGGCCGAGCAGCTCCTGGATCGCGCGCAGGTCGGCGCCCCGGTCCAGCAGGTGGCTCGCGAACGAGTGGCGCAACGCGTGAGGCGATACGCCGAGCCCGCCCGCCATGCCCGACAGCCTGCGCCGCACGACGCGCTGCACGGTGCGGCCGGAGAGGCGAAGGCCTCGCGCGTTCGCGAACAGCGGCGCGTCGCGCCGCTCCAGCGACCGCCCAGCGGCTGCGAGGTGGCGGTCGAGCGCCTGGAGCGCGGCATCCCCGGCCGGCACGATGCGTTCGCGCCGGCCCTTGCCACGCACGCGCAGGAGCCCGCTCCTGCGATCCAGGTCGCCGCAGTCGAGGCCGGTCAGCTCGGAGAGCCTGAGCCCCGAGGAGTACGCGAGCTCGAGCAACGCCCGGTCGCGCAACGTGACGGCGTCGCTCCCGGCCAGGCCGTCGAGCGCCCGGCCCAGATCGGGCGCGGGCAGCGTGCGCGGCAGGCGTCGCGGCAGGCGCGGGAACGAGAGCGCGCGGGCGGGATCGGTGGTCAGGACGCCGCGGCGGAGGCAGAAGCGGGAGAAGCTGCGCCACGCCGCCAGCGCGCGCGCGGCGCTGGCGGCCGCGTAGCCCTTGAGCGTGAGCTCGCGCAGCGCGCCTTCGAGCAGCGCGCGCGTCCACAGAGCTGGCGCGACCGCGCGCCCGGGCCCGGCGGCGCGGTCGAGCACGCGCGTGATGTCGCGGCGATAGGCGGCGAGCGTGTGGGCCGAGCCTCGCGGGTGCGCCGCCAGCTCGGCCAGGAACCGCTCGAGCGCCTCGCGCACCCTCAGTGTTCCGTGACCGGAGTCATGCGCCCGGCCACGCCGAACGGGCACGACCTCCGTCGCGCCTCCAGCCGGTCGCTCATGGAGCGGCCGGCACTGCGACTTCGGCGGCGAACGTTGCCTTGCACCGGATGCAGCGCAGTGTCGGTCCCTTCTTGGTCTCCTTCTCGACCAGGAACGGCGCGCCGCAGTTCGGGCAGGGCTGAAGCCTGGGCTTGTCCCACACCGCGAACTTGCACGCGGGGTAGCGCGTGCAGCCGTAGAATGTCTTGCCCCGCCGCGTGCGGCGCTCTGCGATCTCGCCCTGGCCGCACTCGGGGCACTTGATGCCGAGCGTGAAGGGCCGCGTGTACTTGCAATCGGGGCGCCGCGAGCAGGAGATGAAGCGCCCGTACGGGCCGTTGCGCGCCACCAGCGAAGATCCGCACAGCTCGCACGTGCCCGCCACCGGCACAGGCAGCTCGGACTCTTCCACCGGGCGCGTGTACTTGCAGTCGGGATAGCCGGGACAGGCCAGGAACGGCCCGCGACGCCCGAACTTCTTCACCAGCATCCGCCCGCAGTTGGGGCACGGGATGTTGGTCGCCTCCTCCACCTTCTTCCGGTGCTCCTGACTCTGCTTCTCCGCGCTCAGCAGATCCTTCTGGAACGGCCCCCAGAAGTCCTGGACGACGTGATGCCACTCCTGCTTCCCTTCCTCGATCCCGTCCAGCTCCTCCGCCATGGTCGCCGTGAAGCCGACGTTGAACACGTCGGGGAAAGTGGAGACCAGGAGCCGGGACACGGCCATGCCGAGGTCGGTGGGCACCAGACGCCCCTTCTCGCGCTGCACGTACTCGCGGGAGGTGATCGTGCCCACGATCGTGGCGTATGTGCTCGGGCGCCCGATGTTCTCCTCCTCGAGGGCCTTCACCAGCGATGCGTCGCTGTAGCGCGGCGGCGGCTGGGTGAAGTGCTGCTCCGGGCGGATCACGGCGATGGCGGCCTCCCCATCGCTCACGGCCCCGTCCACTCCGTTCCCCTCCGCTCCCGCGGCGCCGGCCTCGGTGCCGACTGTCTCCTTGGCGCTCAGCCGGGCCACCGGCTCGCTCGCGATCCTGAGCGGCTCGCCCTCGTGCAGCTCGGGCAGGCGCGATTCGGCCTCGTCGTCCTCCTCCACGCCGTAGAGCTTCTGGAAGCCCGCGAACTTGAGCACGCGTCCGTTCGCCTTGAGCGTGAGCCGGCCGCCCTGAACCTCGACCGTGCTCGCCATGTACTCGGCCGATGCGGCCTGCGAGGCCACGGCCCGCTTCCAGATGAGGTCGTAGAGCCGGAACTGCTCGTCCGTGAGGTGCGCCCGCACGGACGCCGGCGTGCGGGCGACCGTGGTCGGGCGGATCGCCTCGTGCGCCTCCTGGGCGCCGCGCTTGCCCTTCCATTGGCGCGGCTCGGCGGGAACGTACTCGGCGCCCAGCTCCGTGGAGAGCCAGCCTCGCATCTCGGCGATCGCTTCGCCCGCCAGCCGCGGAGAGTCGGTACGCATGTAGGTGATGAGACCGACACTGCCCTCGCGCCCGAGCGGGACGCCTTCGTAGAGGCGCTGGGCGATGGACAT
>VBOS01000231.1 GCA_005893185.1 Candidatus Eiseniibacteriota bacterium | reverse complement strand
GGCTGTTGAACAGGAAGTGCGGGTTGATCTGGGCGCGCAGCGCGCGCAGCTCGGCCTCGCGCGCCGTGACCTGGGACTCGAGGATCCGCCGCTCGGCCGCCCGAGCGGTCTCGAAGGCCAGCAGCACGTAGTGCACAGCGATGGACTGGCCGTAGAGGATGAGCCCGGACACGAACAGCACGCCGAGGTCGCGCAGCATGCCCGCGCGATCGGGACCGATGCCGAAAGCCTTGGAGAGCGCAAGCTCCCACAGCCCACCCAACGCCACCCACAAGGCACTCGCCTGCACGGCCGCGCCGCCGAGACCTGTGATGAGCCGCATGGAGGGAGTGGTCCCGAGCGGGTGCGCGCGGCACACGTACCACGCCGAGAGGCACACCGAAGCGTAGATCGCCGTGAGCGGCCCCAGGAACAGGAGCACGTGGCCGATCGGCCGCGGCTCGAGCAGCACGAGGAGCGCGGCGAGCGCCACGCCCATGCCGAGCCACAATACGAAGTAGAGCGAGGTCCGCATCCGGCCCGAGAGCAGCGGATGCATGGACTAGCGCCCCGTCGCCGTGAGCGCGCGCACTAGTTCTTCACCTCGACGCCGCCCATCATGATGAAGCCTCGCAGGATCAGTCGCCCGCGCACATCTCCCGCCGGCGGGCGGGTGCGGTCCTCCACGCCACCCATGATGGGGACGGCTTCGCACGTGACCGCCCAGTCCTCCGGAACGCGCATGTCCACCCCGCCCATGAGCACGAACAGGTCGATGACCGCGCTCTCCCCCGTCATCTTCGCCGGGCGCAGGTCGATCTCGTGGCCCCCCATGACCGCGGTCACGTCGCCGCCCTGGAAATCGGTCGTGGCCACCTTGCGGTCGATGCCGGACCAGAACGCGAAGGCGTGGAGGGTGGAGGCGGCGTCCGCGGCGTCCGCGGAGCCCGCCCCGCGCACGCGCCCCAGCCCCCCCATCACGAGGCTCACGCCGATCAGGATGATCAGCACCGGCCAGAAGTCCCGGAGCCCGTAGGGAAGCACGTGGAGCGTCCGCAGGAGCAGCCAGGAGCCGATCAGCGTGAAGATCGCCCCGCTCGTCATGTGCTGGCGGCAGAAGAGACCTGTGAGCCTCATGATCCCATATGCGAGCAGGAGGGCCGGCCAGTAGCGCAGGATGGTCGATGCGTCCACGATGCCCATCTCGTCCAGCAGGAAGATCACGCCCAGCCCGACGACGATCAGACCGAAGACCAGCCGGCTGATCACGAGGCCGTAGGCCTTCCCGCGCGCCGCCGCGCCGATGATGACGCGCTCGGGGTCCCCGAAGCGGTTCTCAGGCATGGTGCGCCCCTCTGTGGGCCATCTCCTCGTTCCGCCGCACCCAGGCCAGCGCGACGACGCCCGCGACCAGCACCGCGAGCAGGGCGGCCGGGACGGCATGCCGCAAGAGCAGCCACGCGACGCGGACCAGCGCGCGGCCCGCCACCACGACCTCCGGCGACACCACGCCGGCTTGCTTCGCCGCCAGCGCAACGCTGATCGCGGCGAGCCAGCTCGCAGACGTCGCGAGCGCTACGACCACCGCGGTCCACGCCATGCGTTCCCGCGACAGGCTCACTTCTCTCATCGTTCGAATCCCCCCCACAAGCGGCGTCTTCGCTCCCCGCGGAGCTCGCGCACCACGATACCCGCTCCGACCGCGATCAGGACCAGCGGCCAGGAATTGTCGTAGCGGAGGCCGTGCCACCGGAACTGGCACGCGAAGAACCAGGCTCCCAGGAGAAGCGACGTGAGCGCCGAGCCGAGCCGCCCTTCCGCGATGTGGCTCACGGTGATCACGACGAATATCGCAGGCCACAGATCCCAGATCGACGGCAGGTCGACGAGGTGAAGGTGGTCGAGCAGGAACACGCTGCCGAGCGCGATCAGGAATGTCCCCCAGATCAGCCGCTTGGTCGCGCGCGCCCGTTCGTCCCGATCGTCCCGTTCGTCCCGTTCCATCGATCTCCCCCTTCGCCCTCTTCCTGCCTCCACGAACAAGTTACGGCGGGCGAGAGGTCCAGGCGCGCACTTTCCGGCGAACGGCGGCCCGGCGCCGGTGAACGGCGGCGGCGGAAGGCTAAGGGGAGCTTACTCGGCCTGGGGGGACGGCGCCCAAGCGGGCAACCGGGCGGCTCGGCCGGCGGCGCGAGCAGGCGGCGCGCCGTCGAGATGCCGGTGCGGGTCGATCAGCGGCAGCGCGCGGTCGATCCTCGAGCGGCCGGAACTTGGGGCGGGGTCGCGGCCGCCTCAGGCCCTTCCGGTCCGCGACGTGATGGGCGCGTACGAGCGCTGCACGGCGCCGGTGTAGATCTGGCGCGGCCGGCAGATGCGAGTGTCGGGGTCGCGCCGCATCTCGAGCCACTGCGCGATCCAGCCCGGCAGCCGCCCGAGGGTGAACATCACGGTGAACATGTTCACCGGCACGCCCAACGCCTGGTAGATGATGCCCGAGTAGAAGTCGACGTTCGGGTAGAGCTTGTGGGTGATGAAGTAGTCGTCCTTGAGCGCGATCTCCTCGAGCTTCATCGCGATCTCGAGCCGCCGGCTCCGGATCCCGAGCTTGTTGAGCACGCTGGCGCACGACTTCTTGAGGATCGCCGCCCGTGGGTCGTAGTTCTTGTACACGCGGTGGCCGAAGCCCATCAGCCGGCTGTTGTCCTTCTTGTCCTTGGCGCGGTCCACGAACTTCTGCGCGTCGCCGCCCTCGGCCTCGATGCGCTCCAGCATCTCGATCACCTGCTGGTTCGCGCCGCCGTGGAGCGGTCCCCACAGCGCGCTGATGCCTGCCGAGATGCTGGCGAACAGGTTGGCGCGCGAGCTGCCCACCATGCGCACCGTGCTGGTCGAGCAGTTCTGCTCGTGGTCGGCGTGCAGGATCAGCAACAGGTCCACCGCGCGCGACAGCACCGGGTCCACGGTGTACTCCTCGCACGGCGTGGCGAACATCATGCGCAGGAAGTTCGAGCTGTAATCGAGACTGTTGTTCGGGTAGATGAACGGCTGCCCGGTCGAGTGCTTGTAGGCATTGGCCGCGATCGTCGGCATCTTGGCGATCAGCCGCAGCACAGCATCCTGGATGCTCTTGTCGGTCTCGGGCTGCTGGTAGAACGTGGCGAGCGCCGCGACCGAGGCGGCCGCCACCGGCATCGGGTGCGCGTCCTTGGGGAAGGCCTGGAAGAAGCGCACGAAGTCCTCGTGGAGCAGCGTGTGGTAGGTGATCTCCTTCGAGAAGCGGGCCAGCTCCTCGGCCGTCGGCAGCTCGCCGTAGATCAGGAGCCACGCCACCTCGAGGAACGTGCTCATCTCCGCCAGCTCCTCGATCGGGTAGCCCCGGTAGCGGAGGATGCCTTTCTCGCCGTCGATGAACGTGATCGAGCTGCGGCACGAGCCGGTGTTGCCATAGCCGGGGTCGAGCGTGATGGCGCCGGTCTTGGCCCGCAGGGCCTGGATGTCGATCCCGATCTCGCCCTCGCTCCCATTGATCATCGGGAGGACGACAGACTTGCCGTCGAATTCGAGGTGTGCGCCGGTCGTTGGGGACGGGGTAACTGTGGTGGTCGGCATCGAACTCTCTCCTTGGCGTTTCACGTCAGGCGTGGCGTCGAGTCGGGTCCATCATCGGCTACGGGCAAGGGGAACTTCGCGCTCTCGCATCTTTTGGACGAAGCGGCCGCCCCAGAGGCTACGGCATCCCGCATGGTTCGTGCCAGCGGAAGGCCGCGGCCGGTCGCTGTGAGGTGGGCGCGTGATCTCCCTGCGCGACAAGGGGATTCGACGCCGGGGATCACCCGGATCCCAGGGGCGCCGAAGCTGCCCGGCTGCCAGGAACGTCAGCGCCCTGACAGAAATGAGGCGGCCGAGGCTGCGCGCCGTCTCATTCCCGGCGTGCCACCGTATACTGGGCAGCCGGACGCCCGGGCCGCGAGTGGGCCCGGCCTCCCCGGCGGACCACCCAAACGGAGGTTGCGATCGATGCCCAGAACGTTGTGGCTCGCTATAATGCTGGCCGCCATGAACCCCACCCACGACGCGGGCGCAGCTTCTCCGGAGAAGAGCGGAAGCACACCGCCCGCCATCGGCAAGGTCGAGAAGACGGATGCCGAGTGGAAGAAGTCGCTCACGCCCGAGCAGTACCGCATCCTGCGCCACAAGGGCACCGAGCCGGCCTTCACAGGCACCTACTGGAACAACCATGCCAAAGGCGTCTACAAGTGCGCGGGCTGCACCAAGTTCGAATCCGGAACCGGCTGGCCGAGCTTCTGGGCCCCGATCGCGAAGACCCATGTGAAGGCCTCCATCGACCGCAGTCTCGGCATGGTGCGCGACGAGGTGACGTGCCCGCGCTGCGGCGGACATCTCGGCCATGTCTTCGACGACGGCCCCCCGCCGACCGGCCTGCGCTACTGCATGAACTCGGCGGCGATGACGTTCGTCCCGGAGAAGAGCGAGAAGAAGTAGGGGGCGCGGGGCCCGGCGTGCGGGCGCCGATCGCAGAGTCGGCGCCGCGCCGCGCGCCCTTGGTGAAAGTGCGCGATTCATCTCCGATTCGAACGTCGCTCCGCGCGAAGAGTTAACAGCAATTTGCATTGACGGCTTCCAGCACGCCGGTCGCGCGCTGTGGACAGGCCGCTTGTAGGCGCATGCTTGAAGGGTCCTGGATGCGCTGCGCGCCATGATGCTGAGCGGCGCCGGAAAAAACCCGTCTTGCCCCGCGTTGTGCGTCCTGCGCGGGTCTGCGCGCGCCGTAAAGGCGCGTGCGACAATGAGCCCGCCCTGCAGGCCCCCGAGATACCAGCCCCCGCTGGAGACTCGGTCATGGATCCCTTCGCCACTTCCCATTTCAGCCACAAGGCTCTGCTGCTCGACCTCAAGGCGCAGGTCGCGCTGGATTTCCGGACCACCGCCATCCTGCTCAGCCGCATCGCTGAGGTGGACCGGCGCAGGCTCTACGCGGGCGAGGGCTACTCGTCGATGCACGGGTATTGCGTCCACGAGCTGCACTTCTCGGAAGATGCTGCCTACCGGCGCGTCACCGCTGCGCGCACCGCGCGGCAATTCCCGGCGCTGCTCGTGGCAGTAGCCGATGGTCGGCTGCATTTGACAGCCGTGCTGATGCTGGCGCCCCACCTCACGTCCGGGAACGCTGACGATCTGGTGGCTGCAGCCACGCACAAGAGCCGGGCGGAGATCGACGCGCTGCTCGCGCAGCATTTCCCGCGGCCGGATCTACCCGAAGGCCTGCAGGCCATTCCCATGCTGGCCTCGCCGATCCCGGCGGCGGCGCAGCCCGCCTCAGGGCTGCCGGTCCAACTCGCGCCAGCGCGAGTTGCGGCAACGATGCCGGATGAAGACAACCATGGTGGTTTCGCAGCGTCTTACGCGCCCGCACCTCAACTCGCGCCAGCGCGAGTTGATTCATCCGCTCCGCGAGCGAAGATAACCCCGCTTGCGCCCCAGCGCTTCGGCCTCCAGGTCACGCTCGACCAGGAAACGCACGACCTGCTGGAGCGTGCGCGGGCTCTGATGGGCCACCAGAATCCGGCCGGTGAGATCGCGTCGGTGCTGAAGCGCGCCCTCGAATTGCTCGTGGGCCAGCTCGAAAAGCGCAAGTTCGCGGCAACCGCTCGCCCCGGCCCTTCGCGGCCCGCTACCTCCGCCCGCCACATCCCGGCGGCGGTGAAGCGCGTGGTGCGGGAGCGCGACGGCGACCGGTGCAGGTTCATCGGCGATAGCGGCCGGCGCTGCGCGGCACGCAGGCTGCTGGAATTCGATCACCGAGAGCCGGTGGCGCGCGGGGGCGAGACGACAGCCGAGAATCTGCGCCTCGTATGCCGCGCGCACAACCAGCACGCCGCCGAGTGCACCTTCGGGGCCGCGTTCATGGAGCGCAAGCGCGCGGAGGCGCACGGCGCGGGACACAGGGGCAGGGCGCAGGCGCCTTGAACTCCCGCACGTGCTGCCTCCCCACGCGAAGAACCTGTACCGGCGGCCTGACACAGCCGGGCGGTCGCGGGCTGGGGATTCACCGGGCTTCCTCATGAGCGCGACGTGAAGCCGGAGGCAAGCGCCCTTAGCGCAGGAGCACCAGCTTCTGGCGCGCGCGCACGCCGGCGGTCTCGAGGACGGCGACGTACACGCCGCTCGCGACGCGCCGGCCGTCCCCACCGGCACCGCTCCACTCGCGCGTGTAGCGTCCCGCGGGCAGGCTCTCGTTCACAACCTCGCGCACCTGCCGGCCACCGAGATCGTAGAGCCTGAGGCGCACCGGCCCCGGCGCGGCCGTCGTGAACGCGAACACCGTCGAGGACCGGAACGGATTGGGCGCGACGCGATCGAAGCCCGCGACGCCTGCCGGCGCACCTTCCACGGCGACGAGCGGCGCGCTCACGGCGCGGTACGCGTTCAGCTTCGGCCCGATCGGCTCGTCGAATGTGATCGCGTCGCCGGTCGCGATCATGCGCGCAGCCACCTGCTCGGGCGTGAGCGATGGCGCGCGATGGCGTACTAACCCGCAGGCACCCGACACCAGCGGGCAGGCGAACGATGTGCCGTCGCCAAACATATAGGGGTTCTCGCCGTCCCAGCCGAAATAGTAGATGTAAATGATCTGGCTGAAATCGTCCACGACGTAGTTGCGGCAGATGGAGGACCACATCGAGGCGCCGGGAGCTGCGATGCGCACCCAGCTCCCGAAGTTGGAGAAGCTCGCGCGCACGTTCCCCGTGTCCATCGCGCCGACCGAGAGCACGCGAGCGCAGCCGGCCGGGTAGGTGGGCGTGCTCGCGCCGTCGTTGCCGGCGGCGGCGACGCACAGCACGCCGGCCGAGTCCGCCATGTCGACAAGCGCCTGGAAGTACTCGGGCACACCGGGATCGCCGGGGCCGCCGATGCTCATGTTGAGCACGCTCACGTGGTGCGCAGCGGCGTAGAAAAACGCCGGGGTGACGGCTGCGGTCGTGATGTCGCCTGCGGTGTCCGTGACCTTGAGCGGCAGGATCCGGCAGTTCCAGCCCGCGCCTGCGATGCCCTGTCCGTTGTCGGTGGCGGCCGACGCGATGCCGGCGACGAACGTGCCATGGAAGCCCACGTCGATCTCGTTTGGATCGAACACGGGCTCGGGATTGGGATCGGCGTCGTTGTTGCCGAAGTCCCAGCCGTTCACGTCGTCCACGTAGCCGTCGTGGTCGTCGTCCAGCCCGTTTCCGGGGATCTCGCCGGGATTCACCCAGATCTTGCTCGCGAGATCGGGGTGGCCGGTATCCACACCCGTGTCCATGATCCCGATCGTGACCGAGCTTCCGCCCTTTTCGAGGTCCCAGGCCTCGGGAAGGTGCACGTCCCCTCCGGCCGGATCGTGCACGTACCACTGGTCCGCGAGGTACGTGTCGTTGGGATTCGTGGCGAACAGCTGCAAGCGGTAGTTGGGGCACACGGCGCGGAATCGTCCGGTGGCGCGCAGCGTGCGCGCGGCCTCAACTGCATCGAAGGCCGGATCGCGGCTCGAGAGCTTGAGAAAGCGTGGTGTGCTCGCGGGCCCGCGGCCGGACGCGTCCGGGCCTGCGTGCCCGACGTCCTCGACGCGATCGATCCCCAGCAGCTCGAAAGTCGCTGCGAGCGCCGGCTCGAAGAACTCGGCACGGGCGCCCGCACCGACGCGCAGCGCGCTCCCATCGCGGAGCGCGACGAGCACATCTTTGGTCGCGAGCGTGAGCGGCCCGCTCTTGGGAGGCGCGGGGCGGGAGGTCACGCCGGCGGGCGGCAATGGGGGCGTGGCGCCGCGCGCGGCTGGAGCACCGGGCCGCACGGGAGCGGCGCCCGGCACGCCCGGCGCGGGCCGCGCCGCTGCGGGCGACACGGCAATCAGCAATGCGGCAATGAGCGCTCGGGTCCCGGTCATAGGGTCCTCCCCTTCGGCGTCGCAACCGGCGTGCCTCGGGTTATCGTCTTGTCCAGCGCTCGAGAGCATTACGCAACGTTTCGGGCGGCCGCCGCGTAATCTCCGATGCTGCGACGGCTTAGCCGTCAGATCTCAGCTGGGCGCGGCGCATGGGCGTAGCACCTTGCGGCCGCGCACGCGGCTGCTACAGTCTGCCGGGCTCGCGACGCGCACGCGCCGTCGGGCGGAAACGGAGGTCGCGGCATGGAAAACTTCTGGGACTGGGTGCTGATCGTCACCGGAGCGCTGCTCGTGCTGGTCGAGGTCGCATTGGGCGGCTTCGCGGGCTTCGACCTGGTGCTGATCGGCTCGGCGTTCATCATCGGCGGCGTGGCCGGGATCGTGATCAAGAGTCCGGCGATCGGATTCGTGATCGCCGCCGTGCTGTGCGTGCTCTACATCGGCGCCGGGCGGCGCCTGGTGCGCAAGCGGATGCAGACCAAGCCGATGCCGAGCAACGCCGACGCGCTGATCGGCATGAAAGGGATGGTCTTGCAACGCATCGCCCCGCACGCGCCGGGACAGGTTCGGGTGCGCGACGAGACGTGGCGCGCTTCACTCGCGGCGGGCGTGGATCAGCCGCTCGAGAACGGGACCGAAGTCACGGTGACGGCCGTGGAAGGCGTCACGCTCCAGGTGAGGTGAACATGGTCGCACAGGTCGGCTTCTTCCTGATCATCATCGCCCTCTTCATCGCGCTCATCGCGCTCGCGCGCTCGGCGCGCGTGATCTCCCAGTTCGAGAAGGGGCTGGTGCTGCGGCTCGGCCGCTACCGCGCCACGGTCGGCCCCGGGCTCACGTTCCTGATGCCGGTGATCGAGGACATCCTCAAGGTGGACATGCGCGAGCGCGTGATCAACGTCGAGCCGCAGAAGGTGATCACCAAGGACAACGTCTCCGTGATCGTGGACGCGGTCATCTACTACCGCATTAGCGATCCGGTGAAGGCCACGTTCGAGGTGCAGAACTTCGCCTACGCGGCGACCACGCTGGCGCAGACCAATCTGCGCAACCTGATCGGCGACAAGTCGCTCGACGAGACGCTGACGGCGCGCGACACGATCAACGCCAACCTGCGGAACGTGCTGGACGAGGCCACCAACACCTGGGGCGTCAAGGTGACGCGCGTCGAGGTCCAGAAGATCGACCCGCCCGCGGACATCACCGAAGCGATGTCCCGCCAGATGAAGGCCGAACGCGACAAGCGCGCGAACATCCTGGAGGCCGAGGGCGTGAAGCAGGCCGCGATCCTCCAGGCCGAGGGCGTGAAGCAGTCCGAGATCCTGAAGGCCGAGGGCGACGCCCAGGCGCGCATCACCCGCTCCACCGCCGAGGCCAAGGCGATCGAGATGGTCTCGAACGCGGCCGAGGCTTACTTCAAGGAGCGCGCCGAGACCAGCAAGCGGCTCGACGTCTTGAACAACGTGCTCGCCCAGCAGACCAAATTCATCGTGCCCTCGGGCTCCGACCTGGTGAACGTGCTGGGCTTGGACGACAAGAGCGTCGTGCCGGTGAAGAGGTAGCGCGCGCGGCTCGACTAGCGGCACCCGGTGGAGTGGCCGCCAGGAGCGAATCTCACCTGTCGCCGCGGGTCTCGCACGTCACGGCGATCGAGTTGGAAGTGTTGGTCAGAAATCTAGCCCACGGTGTTGGCGGGGAGGAATGAGGGGATCTTCGCCATAGCGGCCACCCGTTCGACGCGGCCGAGAAGTCCAGTTGAAGGCTAGCACCCCCACCCAGGCAGCTCACGCCGCCGCGAGCCGGCGGGCGATGAGCCCGCCGCTCACGGGGCGCGGCCGATCGTGGTGTCGAGCGCGGCGCCGAGCCCGAGCTTCGCGGCCCGAGCGCGCAGCAGGTAGAGCCGCACCGGCGTTCCCGCCGGCGAGTAGCGCACGCTCTTCCACAGCCGGTAGTCCCGATCGATGAACTCGGCGAGCGCCGGGAAGCCCTCGTGCGCCTCCTTCTCGCTCCATCCCCACCCGAACATGCTGGTGGCCACGGCATCCACGAAGAACGCGGGCCGGCTGCCCTCGAGATCCGCGAGGTAGCGGTTGCGGAAGTAGTCCTGGTAGGGCCCGGGTGAGACGACGTAGTGGCCGACGGCGTCGCGCGTGGCCGGCACGAGACCGGTCTCGACGTAGTACGCGGGCACCCACCCCCACACCGACAGCTGATCGCCCGGCTCGCGCACGGAAAGGATCGACTGCGCCACCGCCGAAACCGGCGCGTGCCCCCGCGGCAGCACGCCGGTGGCGACGGCGCGCAGGTAGCGCGCCGGCATCACGATCTGGAGCGCCATCGCGACCGCGAGGGCCGCGAGCAACGGGCGGGAGGTCACCGGCGCGACGTCCGCCCCGCCTTGGTCCCGGCCCGGCGCCGTCGCCGCGAGCCACCCGAGCCCGGCGAGCAGCGCGAGCGGCGGCACCAGCAACAACGCGTAGTGCAGGAAGCTCTTCCCCGCGATGGCGATGCAGATCAGCGTCAGCAGGCACTGCGCGGCGACCACGAGCAGTGGCCGACGCATCCGCTCTTCGAGCCTGCTCCCCCGCGCGCGCAGCGTGAGCCACGAGACCCCGAGCAGCAGCGCGACCCCGATTGCGAAGGGCCGGAAGTCGGCAGGCGCCATGAAGAGATAGGCGAGGTTCCGGAGCTTCCTCGCCACGCCTTCCTGTCCCGCGTACGCCACCGAGGCGAGCACGTAGGAATGCCAGAAGTCTCGGGCCGCACCACTCGCGACCACCGTTCCAAGGATCGCGCCCGGTATCAGAAGGACGCCGGCGAACAACGCGGCGAGTCCGGTCCATCGTGGCCGGCTCGCCCGAGCGGCGTCGGCAGGGCGAACGATGATGATCGAACCCACGGCGACGAGGAACAGCGCCACGGGCCCGGCCTGGAGCTTGGCGAACGGAGTGGCTCCGGCGGCGAGCCCGAGGAGGAGCGGGCGAAGGAGCGATGGCCGCGATGCCTGCCGCTCGGTCGACAGCAGCGCGAGGCACACGGCGATCAGCAGGCACGACAGCGTCTCGCTCGAGTAGTGCGCGAAGTTCGCGTTCACGGCGAATGCGTAGAAGAAGATCGCGGGCATGAGCGCGAGCTGGCATCGCTTCCGCGTGCCGAACGGGCGGAGTGCCCGGTAGAGGAACACCAGCGTCAGGCAATTGCACGCCCACAACACGATGCGGGCGGTCGGCCACGTCGCCCCTGCCCCGAGCAGCAGCGCCGGACAGAGCAACAGGGAGTCGAGCGGGCCGCCGGTGGTCCCGTCGACGTCGCGCCACGGTACCGGGTGCGCGAGATAGCGCATGGCCTGCGCGATCATCTGCGACTCGTCCACGTTGAGCTCGCCGGACCAGACGATGCGCGGCAGCCGCACAGCGAGCACGCACAGGCTGACGAGGAGGAAGAAGGGCAAGGACCGATCGAAGCGCGAGGGAGCCGCGCGATCGAGGCCTCGGATGCGCGAGAAGAGCAGGACGACCAGCACCGCCGAAGCGATAGGAACTTCCATGCGCGTGATGCCGACTCTACGCCCATCCCGGCGCCCCGCTCCAGGTCGAATTCCGCCACCTGAGCCACGCCCGGTCCGTTTGCGGCGCCCGCGACCCCTTCGCGGCGTCCCGCGGCGGCGCTCCACCTCAACATGGCGCGCGGGCAGGGTGCGGGCTCCCTCGTCGCGATCACCGCCGAGGGCGGGCCGATCTTCGCGGTCGATGGGGCCGGCAACATCTACAAGGGAGAGGGCTGCTTTCGGGAACCTCCAGCCCTTCGCTCGGATCGGGCAGGTGCCGGCTTGCCACACGCCCACTTGCATGGGGAGTTGGAACAACGGCTCTGGGCCCGGGCTCGCACCTGATCTTTCTCGGCGAATGCGCTGCACGCCGTCGGGGATGTACTCGCTGTGCCTCAACGGCGCAGGCCACTTGCTGATGAAGCGCGTGGCATTGATCCGGTATCTCACCGCACCCGCGTCAGGTCGAAAACCGGGCGGAGACCGCTGGCGCGCACGCGCGCGGCGCGCTACTATGCCCGGCCTTCTACTTGCGGGGAGCCGGATTCTCTGGCTCGCTCAGGCGTCAAAACCATGGAGGGTACGACCATGATGAACCCCAAGAGCTTCATCACGCCACGCGCAGCTCTCGCGCGCGTGATCGCCAGGGTGATCGTGGGTGGCGCGCTCGTTCTGGCTTCGGCCCCCGCCTTCGCCTCCCCGATCGGCTGGGATGCGTTCGCCGGCTGGTACACGGACCCCCGCGAGTTCCAAGCGGGCGCAGGCGCGCGGATTTCGTTGGGCACGATCACGTTCAACCCGAACGGCGAGTACATCTTCGCCGAGAACGGCAAGAAGTACACGCTGAACCTCGACGGCACGATGTGCCGGCGCCGGGGTCACGTGGTTCACAGTTGATCCGGACAACGGCAAGTCGAGCACCGATACTGGGCTCAACCTCATCGGCGGTGCGGGTCTGAACGCCATTCCGCTCAAGCCCTACGGGCAGATCAAGTGGGCGTTCATCAACGGCGACCAACCGTTCTCGTTCTCCTTCGGAGTGCGGTTCTAGGCGCTGTCCGAGAGCGCGGCGCGGATGGCTGCGGCGGCGAGCGCGCCCTGGCCGATCGCGACCGCGATCGAGAGTCGGGCAGGGCGCGTGACGTCGCCCGCGGCCCACACCCGCGGCCGCGAGGCAGCGAGGCTCGCGTCCACCTCCAGGAACCCTTCGGTGCCTTGGGCGAGTGTCCTGCGACACCACTCCGTGTTGGGGATCACGCCGATCTTGATGACGAGCCCCGCAGCGTAGACCTCCTCCTCCCCGGAAGGGCCGGCGAGGCGCACCGCCTCGAGGCGTGCGCCACCGATCGCCGCAGTGACCCGCGTGCGCTTGCGCACATCGATGCGCGGATCGGCCGCGACGCGCGCGCGGAATTCGGCCCGGGCGCGCGGCGCGCGACGCACTGCGAGCGTGACGGTGCAGCCCACGGCGGTGAG
>VBOS01000232.1 GCA_005893185.1 Candidatus Eiseniibacteriota bacterium | reverse complement strand
CGGCGTCTGGAGATCGCTGGCCGTGCGGTTCAGCACGTCGGCCGCCGAGCCCCAGTCGAGCCCCGGCGCCTTGTCGAGGTCGAGATCGAGCTTGAGCTCGGGCCGCGCGAAGTCGATGTGGACGCGGTCTTCGCCCTCGACCGTGAGGCTCTTGAACACCGTGCCCTCCTGGCCGCCGCGCAGCGTGTAGCCGGCCTTCGAGGAATCGCCGGGCGCTGGAGCTGCGCCCTTCTTCTTCGACCGTGAAGGCGTGCCCGTCGAGGCGACCGTCGAGCTGTCGGCGCGTGCAGTCGGCTTCTTCGCAGCGGTCGGCTTCGGCGTGGATGCGACGGTCGCAGCGGTCGCGGGGGTCGCCGAGGCCGCGGCGGGCCTGGCAGCCGACGCGGTCGGCGAGGCTTGCACGCCCGATGTCGAGCCTTTCGCGCCCGCAGCCTGCGCGCCCGCGGCCGGCGACTTCGCCGTCGCCGTCTTTGCGGTCGTGGCGGGCGCGGCGGTCCCTGGCGCCGTCGCGGTCGTCGATGCTTCCGTCGGTCCCGCCGCCGGGCTCGCGCTCTGCGCTCGTCCAGGCGCCGCGGAGGCGGCAAGCAGCGCCAGGCTCAGCGTGTATGCGAGAGGCACTGCCTCCCGCCGAGTCATGCGTGGTCCGCTCATGTCGTCTCCGTGCTCAGACTCCGCCGCGAAGGCGGAAGTGGAATGTGATGTTGCCCCATTGCTCGCCTGTGCGTCCGTCCCGCAGCGGCTCGAACCGCCACGCGGCCAGCGCAGCTCGCGCGTTCTCGTCGAACTCCTCGAAGCCCGCGGTCTTCTGCACCAGGATGTTCTCTTTCACCGTGCCGTCGGCGCGCACCACGAAGTAGAGCGTGACCGAGCCTTCGACCGCGTCGCGCTTGGCCCAATCGGGATAGACCGGCGTCACGTGGGCGAGGATCGCGCGGTCCGCGATCGGGCCCATCAGCGTTGCACCTGCGAGCGTGCGCCGGGCCGTGCTCTCGCCGCCGTTGGCGGGTGCCTCGACGGTGCGCTCGGCCGGCCCGGGCGTTGCGACCAGCGCGGGCGCCAGAGCGTGGCCGCCGCCGCGCGTGAGCGTGAGGGCCGCGCCGGCTCCATCCCCGCCGCGCTTGAGCGCGACCGGAGACATGCCGCCGCTGCCCTTGCCGGAGACGGTGGCGGGGGAGGAGTTCCAGAGCGCGGGCGGGGTCGCGCTGACCACACCTGCGCTCGGCTCGCCGGCGCCACCTTGGAGCGCCGCCAGCCGCGCGTTCAGCCGGTCCTCGAGCGTGCTCGAGGACTGCGGGTCGAGACGCAGCTCGCCGGTCGGCGTCTCGCGCCGGAAGTGGACCTCATGATCGCCCGCCACGAGCCCGCCCAGCTCCGAGGAGGTCGCGGCGGACCCGCGCGCCGGGGCCGGGGCCGCGAGATCGCCGGGATCGATGAACGAGATCTCGGTGAGCGGCGGGATATCGGGCGCGGGGTGAAAGCCCACGATCAGCCACAGGAAGAGCAGCGCGTGGAGCACGGTGCTGGCCGTGAGGCTCCAGCGCGTGTGCTTCTTGATGTGAACGAGCGTGAGCTCCGTCAGCGGATCGAGGACCGTGCCCACGTGGCCGATCGTGAGGCGTCGGATGATGGCGGAGCCCATCACCGCACCTCCGCCTTCTGGCGCGTGGCGATCGCGAGGCGCTTGGCGCCAGCTGCGCGCGCATCCGCGAGCAGCTCGCGCACCGCGGCGTAGGGCGCCCCTGCATCCGCGCGCACCACGACCAGCACGTTCTCGTTGCCGGGCTGACGCAGGCGCGCCGTGAGCACGCTGCGCAGCTGAGAGCGCTCCACGACCTGGTCGTCCACCGCCAGGTAGCCGCCCTCGCTGAGGGTGATGCTCACGTTGCGCTGGTCCTCGGCCTCGCGCGTGTGCGCCGCCGGCAGGTTCACCGGCAGATCGGCGACCGAGAGCATGGGGGCGGTGACGAGCAGGATGATCACGAGCACCAGCGACACGTCGATGATGGGCGTGACGTTGACGCGGGTGATCAGCTCCTGGCGCGGCGCGTGCCTCCTCCGCATGCTACCTCCCGACCACGGCGATGTGTCCCGCGCCCTCGAGCTTCGCCTCGTCGAGGACGGAGACGAACGTGCCGTGCGACACGCCGTCGGCGCACTGCACCACCACGTCGCGCGTCGGGCTCTTGGCCAGCAGCGGCCGAAGCGCGGCGCCGAGCTGGTCGCGGGCGATCACCGTGCGGTTGATGGTCAGGCTCTGGTCGTCGCGGATCGTGATCTCGATTCGCGCTGCGCGCACCGGCGCACCCCGCTTTCCGCTGGAGGCCGCGCGCGCGACATTGATGCCCGACTGGAGCGTCATGGGAGTCGCGACGAGCAGGATCACGACCAGCACCAGACACACGTCGATGAGCGGCGTGAGGTTGGGATCGGTGATCCCGGGGGCGCCACGGAAAGACCGTCTGGTTCGCATGCGCGCCTCAGGCCGCCTTCGCCTTCGAGCCGGGGTTCTCTTCGAGCGCCTGCCGCAGGCGGCGAGTGTGGTTCTCGGCCTCGGTCAGCATCACGCCCATGCGGCGCAGGAAGTGGTTGTAGAGCATGACCGCTGGCACAGCCACCATGAGCCCGGCCGCGGTCGTGAACAGCGCCTCGGCCACGCCGGCCGCGACCACCGAGGGGCCGGCGGACCCGGTGCGCGCCATGTCGTGAAATGCGCGCATGATGCCCCACACCGTGCCGAGCAGGCCGATCAGCGGGGCGGTGTTGCCCATGGTGCCGAGGAAGCCGAGGTTCCGCTCGAGCAGGAGCCGCTGCTCGCTGAGCGCGATCGACATGCGCTCCTCCTGGTGGTCGGGCGGCAGGTGGAGGCTCTTCAGCAGCTCGGCGGCCACCGGGCCGAACGGATGCGCCATCCGCGCGCAGGCGTGGGCGGCCTCGCTGTTCTCGCCCTTGCGCGCGCGATCGATCGTCGTCGCCAGCACCTTCTCCGAGATCCTCGCGCGCCGGCCGTAGTAGATGAGGCGCTCGAGGGCGAGCCCGAGCGTCATGACGCTGCAGCCCAGGATGACCATCATCACAGGGCTCGTTCGTATCGCCTGGATCCAATCGAAGTTTTCGAACATCGCCTGCTCCTTGATGGTGTGGGTCGTCCCGGGAGCCTTCTCGGCGCCCGCCTTCCATCGCGCTAGTGCTCCCGCGAGGCCGCCTCCAGTTGGGACGCGCGTTCCGTCGCGGCGGCGACCAGCTCGCGGTCCTTCGCATTGCGGATCAGATCCCGGTAGGACTCGATCGCCCGGCCGTACTGCCGCTTCGCCTCGTACAGGGCGGCGCAGCGCGCCACCGCCGAGAGGCGGAACGGATCGCTCGACGCCCCGTTGAGCGAGGCCTGGACGTACGCGCGCAGCGCGCCCGACGGGTCGGCGATCTGCTCGCGGCAGTGGCCCAGGCGGTACGCCAGCTCGGGCGCCTGCTTCAGCGAGGGATGCGCGGCGAGCCCGGCCTCGAACTCGCGCGCGGCTTCCTCGGGCTTGCCGGCGGCGTCGGCCAGATCGCCGAGCTGATACGCGATGTCGGCGGCGCGCGCGTCGCCCGGGAAGCTCGCGCGGTAGCGCTCGAGCTCGGCGCGCGCGTCTTCACTCTGGTTGAGCAGGCGGTGGCAGAGCGCGAGGTTGTAGAGCGCGGCGGCCGTGACCTCGCCCGAGGCCGTGTCCTCGAGGGTGAGCGTGAATGCGACCGCGGCACGCGTGTAGTCCTTGGCGTCGAACTGCATGAGCCCGAGCCGGAACTGGACCGTCGGGCGCAGATCGCTGCTCGGGAAGAACGACAGGAACTGCTCGTAGGCCTTCTGCGCGTCGTCGGTCTGCTTGGCCTGCGCATAGCAGTCGGCGAGCAGGAACTGAGCCTGGTCGGCCGCCGAGAAGCCGGGGAACTGGCTCACGACCTTGCGGAAGCCGTCGGCGGCGTCGGTCCAGCGCTTCTCGCCGTAGGCGCGGCGCGCGATCTTCATCTGCGCGTCGGCCGCGAACGGGCTGCTCGGGAACTGCTCGATCAGCTTGGCGAGCACGGCCTCGCCGTCCTTGCTCTGGCTCAACCGGTAGAGCGCGAGCTCGGTTCCGCGCTGCGCCTCGTGCGCAGCCGGCGTGCCCGGATAGGTCGAGATCGTGTTCGCGAACAGCTCGAGGGCCGCCGCGTCGTTGCCGGCGTTGTACTCGCACTGCGAGAGCCGCAGCATGGCGATCGCCGCCGCGCTGCTGCCCGCGAAGTGCTCGAGCAGGCCGCGATAGCAGCGCTTGGCGTCGGCGAAGCGGTCGGCCTGGAAGTAGAGGTCGCCGGTCCGCGCCCAGGCGCGCTCGGCGACCGGCGAGTCGGCGCTGTCGCGCATGATCGTCTCCCAGCGGTCCACTGCGTCGCCCGCGCGGTCGAGCCGCATGTAGCAGAGGCCCGCCTGATAGAGCGCGGTCAGCCGCTTCGGGTGCGCGGGGTAGCGGCGCAGGAAGTCCTCGTAGGCTGCGGCCGCTTCGCGGAAGCGCCTCTGGTTGAAGCGCTCGTGGGCGATGTCGAGCATGGCGCCGCTCACCACGGCGTCGTCGCCGTGCGCGCCGTAGCGCGCGAGCAGCCGCTCCTCGGTGGCGATCGCCAGGCTGTCCTCGCCCTCGCGCGAGTAGGTCCAGGCCAGGAGCCGCGTGGCCGAAGCGCCCAGCGGGTGGTCCGGGAAGTCGCGGATCAGGGCTTCGAGCGCGGTCCGCGCGTCCGCGTAGCGCGCCATCGCAGCGGCTGCGTCGGCGTCGATCAGGATCGCATAGGCCCGCCACGTCGAGTGGCTGGCCGGCATGTGCTGCAGCAGCAGATGCGGAGCGCCCGAGAGCTGGCCGAGGTTGCCGGCGCGGTGGTACGAGAGCTCGAGCAGGCAGAGCGCGGCCTCGACCAGCTCCTGGTGCTCGGGTGACGCGAACACCACGAGCCCGTTGGGATCGCTGCGGCCGGCGTAGCGGTCGAGCACCAGCTGAAAGTAGGGCGCAGCTGCGAGCGGGCGGTTCTGCGCGAGCAGCCCGACGCCCGCGAGGTAGGCCGCGGCCGGCGCCTCGGGCTCGAGCGGGTAGCCGCGCACCACCGCCTCGTAGCTGCCGGTGGCGTCGGCGCGGCGGCCCAGCGCGTCGAGGCTGCGCGCCACGCGGTACTGCGCGCTCGCCGCCACCGCGTGGCGGAAGTAGCTCGTGAGCACGCGGTTGTACTCGACGATCGCTTGGGCCGGCTTGCCCTCGGCCGTCAGGACCTCGCCCACGAGGAACTGGGCGCGGGCTGCGACGTCGCCTTCGCGGTTGCGCGCGACCACGCCGCGCAGCAGCGTGAGCGCGGAATCGTTGGCGCCGGTGAGGAACAACGAGCCCGCGCCACGCAGCTCGGCCTCGGCACGGATCGCGGGATCGCTCACCAGGCTCGTGATGCGCGCGTACTCCGACGCCGCGCTGTGGTAGTCGCGGGCGGCGAGGAACGCGTTGGCCTTGCCGAGCAGCGCAGCTTCGCGGAGCGGCGAGCCGGGGTAGCGGTCGGCCACCTCCTGGAACGCTGCGGCGGCGCGCAACAGCGAGTGCGATTCACTCTGGCACAGCGCATAGAGATAGGTGGCGGCCGCGCCCGGATGGACGGGGCCGAGCACGCTCAGCGCATCGGCCGGCTTCTTGTCGAGGGCGAGCTCCGTGGCCCGCGCCAGCGTGACGCGCGGGTCCGCGCTCGACCACGGCGCGCCGGCGGTGAGAGCCGTGAGCGTCTTTCGCGCATCTTCGAGATCTCCGCGGCGCATCGCGTTCCAGGCGCGCGCGAGCCGCGCCTCGTGGAACAGAGGGCTATGCGGCCAGTCCTTCTCCCACTTTGCCCACTCGCGCGCCGCCTCTGCGTCCTGTCCCTGCGCCTCGACGCTCCGGATCGCCGCGAAGGCGGCGTCGTCCGCGAAGGGGCTCTTCTCGGCGCCCTTCATCGACTTGCGGTACGCGTCCTCAGCGCCTGCGAAGTTGGCGCGCGCATAGCGCACCGCTCCAGAAAGCGCGAGCGCGGCCGAGCGCTCCGCGGAGCCCGATCCCTCCACGATCTTCGGCAGCGAGCGGTCGAGGTCGTCGAGCGCCGCCAGGCGCGCGGCGCCGCTCAGGAGTTGCGCCGCTTCGAACGCCCGCGCAGCCTCGCGCAGAGGCGGGACGGGGGAAGCGGCCGCCGTGCGCGGGGCTGCCTTCCGCGCCGCTCCCGACGCCGGCGTGACCGCCGACACCACGGCCAGCAGCAACACCGGCAGAACCTGGCGCGCGACCCTGCCCTTCGAGCGCATGACGCCTCCTTGCACCGAGCGAATCACGATCCCGACGCCGGAGGGCGCGACCGGCGCAGATGCACCGGGACGGTCACCTGCGGGCCGCCGGTCGAGATCTCCACCTTGCGCGTGCTCGCGTTCAGCAAGCGCCCATCCGTGTCCTTGACCGTGAGGCGGTACGTGTACACGCCGTCCGCCACCGGCAAACCGGTCTCGTCCTTGCCGTCCCACAGCACGTGGGCAGGCGGCATACCGGGGCCCCCGAAGCGGCGCACGACCTGGCTCGACTTGCTCACGATCTCGAGCGACCAGCTCTGGGCCTCCGCCTTGGTTCGGGCGTTGAGGCTGATCTTGGTCACCGCCTTATCGCCGGTGGGGGAGAACACCTCGGGCTCCGCCTTGTTGCTGGCGTAGAACCCGCCGAAGCGGTAGGAGAAGCCGACACGGTGGCTGAGCCCCAGCGGGTGATCGGCGACGCCGTAGTCGAACTGGTACGCCGGCCCGAAGCGGTAGCTGAAGCCGCCGGTTGCGCCATCCTCGGCGTAGCCGAAGCGCAGCGCGATGCCGGGCTGGATCCAGTACTCGGCGCCGCCGTGGAACCGCGTGCCCGGCCCGCTGGCCTGGTCGACCTCGGCCGACATGTGCGCGCGCCCGTTCAGAAGCTGGAGCGAAGCACCCCCGCGGAACTCGGTGGGATAGGTCTCGGGCGCGCTGCGCAGCGTGACGCTCGGGCCGCCGAGGTTGAGCACGGACGCGCCGATGCGGAGCGAGGGGGTGAGCTGGAAGATGCCGCCGACGTCCACGCCGAAGCCGGTGCCCTTGAAGTCCTCGACGGCCTGGTGCACGAGCTTGAAGTTCGTGCCCAGCGAGAAGCGCGAGGAGAGCCCCTTCGCCAGCGAGAACAGGTACGCGGTCTCGCCCTCGCTGAACGTCCCGAGCGGATTGTTGAGCTCGTCCGTGCGCTGGAACTGACCGGAGCTGAGCGCGACCATCGAGACGCCCAGGCTCGGCAGCCGGCTGCCCGGGATGGCGAAGCTCAGGCTGTTGATCGAGGTGTTCTCGAACAGCCGGACGCTCTCGAACATCGCCTGGTTCTGGTCCATCCACTGCAGGCCGGCCGGGTTCCACAGCACGCCCAGCGCGTCGTCAGCGGTTGCGACGAAGGCGCCGCCCAGGCCCACGGTGCGCGCGCCCGCGTATTCGCTGAGCCACGAGCCCGGCGATCCGCCCGATGCGGTCTGGCCGAGCGCGGCCGCCGGCAGGATGCACGCCGCGAAGGTCACGGCGACGAGTGTCCTCAAGCTGTTCTTCATGGCGTCTCCTCCCGCCTCAGCGGACGACCGCGATCTTGCGGCGCATCACGTTCACCGTTTGGCCGGCACCCTGGGCCTCGAGCAGCACGATGTAGCCGCCGCTCGCGACCACGTCGCCGGCCCCGTTGCGCCCGTCCCATTGCCAGGTGTTGAGCCCGCTCATTCCGCCCGTGGCGCCGCGGTTGAAGTTGACCTCGCGCACCAGCGTGCCGGTCTGGCTGAAGATGCGGATCTTGACCGTGGCCTGATCGTCCAGCTTGTACGCGAGCGTCGTGCCCTGCTGCGGCGGGTGACACGGGTTCGGGAAATTGGTCACCGTGCCGCCGGGCGCGTTGGGATCCACCAGCGAGACCGCGACCGTGAGATCGCTCGAGAGGCCGCCGGCGCTCGCGCGCACGATCTCGCTCTCCGGCTGTCGCGGGGCCTGCAGGTCGGCGCGCGCGCTCCCGTCCGCGCCGGTCATGATGTCGATCGGGGTGAGCGTGCCGGTGCCGGAGACCAGCGTGAAGCTCATCGCCTGATCGGGGATGCCGTTGTCGAACTGGTCAGCCAGCACCGCGCTCAGGGTCGAGTGCTGGTTGCCGCCCAGCCAGGTCGGGTTGCTGGTGAGATGGAGCACGGCAGCCGGTCCGGGCGTGATCGTGATGGCGTTGGCGAGCGCCGGCGCGTTTCCGGCGTCGTCGCGCGCGACGATCACGATCGGCTCCACGAACGTGTAGCTCTCGGAGATCGAGCGCTGGCCCTGCAGGAGCTGGAACTGCGTTGTGAACAGCGTTCCACGCCCCGGCTGGCCCGACGAAGCGTGCTTGGCGGAGACCGTCACCCACGAGTTGACCTCCTGGATCACGCTGCCCGCGATGTTGACGGCGCGGACCGTGAGCGTGAAGGGCTCGCCGGCGCGCGCGGTGGCGGGCGTGACCGTGGCCTCGAGGTGGAGGCCGCTCGAGATCGCGCGCACCTACGTCGTGCTGCCGGTCTTCGAGCCATTCGACACGTCGGTCACGGTGATCTGCTGCCAGCCGCCGGCCGCGAGCCGCACGTCGATCGCGGCGCGCCCGTCCGCCATCGCCACGTCGGGGCCGATCTGGGCGAGCGGGTCGCCCGATGCGAGATGCACGACGTCGGTCACGCCGCCGACCGGGTTCCACCACGGGTCGCATGCGAGGATGGTGCATGTGAAGGCGTAGTCGATGGACTGGTCGGTGGCGGTGCCGGCGCGGCCGCTCGCGGTCCCGGGCGCCACGCTCTCGCCCGGCGCCAGGACCAGCACGCGCGAGAACGTGCCACCGACGATGGTGACAGCGGCCGAGGTATCCGGGCGGATCGAGGGCTGGATCGGATCGCTCACCCAGATGCGCTGCGAACCGCTGCGCGCGAGCCGCACCGGGACCAGCACCTGGCCCGCTGTGAGCACGGTCTCGGCCGGCATCACAACGAAGGCGTCGCTCGAGCCGAGCACCACGCTGTCGGACACGGTGTTCACCACGTTCCAGTACTGGTCCACGGCACGGACTGTCGCGGTGAACTGCGAGCCCGCGCTCTGGGTCGTGGGCGTGCCGGACTTGCCGGACCCCGTGCCCGGGTGGACGGTCTCGCCCGGCAGCAGGATCTGCATCGCCGCGAACGAGCCGGCCAGCACGGTGAACGAGTTGCTCGCGCCGGTGTGGGGCGTTGTCGCGAAGTCGGAGCAGGTGAACGAGACGCTGGCGCCCGCGCCGCGGAACGTCATGTCGCCGGTCCACACCCCGTCCGTGAATGTGATGAGAGCCCGGTGTTCGCGTAGAGCACGGCGTCCGAGCTGAAGCCCGGCACCGTGTTGCCGCTGGCATCCACCGCCCGGATCGTGACCGTGACCGGAACGCCCGCCGTCTGCGGCGATGCGATGGTCCCGATCGCGAAGTGATGCGCCGCGCTCGGCAGCACCGAGATGCCGGTGGTGGTCATCGGCAGGATGCTCGAATCATCGCGGTCGGTGGCGGTGATGGTCTGCGTGCCCACCGTGAAGAGCGTGACGTTCATCGTCGCCCGGCCGTTGTTCATCGTGGTCGAGGACGGCGTGACGCCGGCGGGATCGGTGGTGGTGAGGCGCACGTCGTGGTCGCTGCCGACCTGGTTGAACCAGTTGTCCCTGGCGGAAACCGTGACCGAGAACGGCGTACCCGCGATCTGGCTCGACGGTGTGCCGGTGAGACCCGTCGGCGTGGCCGGCGCCGGAGACTGGCCGGGGAGCACGATCAGCAGTCGCTTGAAGCTGCCGGCGCGGACATCGAAGCCGCCGCTCGTCCCGTCCTTGGCCGGGAAGTTCGAAAGCCACGCGTAGATCGCGCTGCCCTGGACGGCGTCGTCCTTGAGATACAGGGTGACGTTGCCGCTCCAGGTGCCGCCGCTCATGGTCACGGTCGGGGGCGAAATCGCGGCTTCGGCGAAGCTTGCGATCTGCTTGAGATTCACCACGCCGTTGAAGCCCTGGACGCGGGCCAGCGACGGATCCACCGCGGTGATCGTGATCGAGAACGCCACCCCCGCTCGCTGACTGTTGTCGATCGTGGAGAAGCGGAAGCCCTGCAGCACCTGCGTGCGCACGGTGGACGACGAGCCGTCGGGGATGGTGATGTCGGACTGGTCGTGGGCCTGGAGGCTGAAGTTGCCCGCCGCGTTCAGCGTCACCGTGAACGTGCGCGTTCCGGACTGGAGCTGGGCCGACGCCGGCAGCGTTGCGCTCGCGTCGGTGGACAG
>VBOS01000021.1 GCA_005893185.1 Candidatus Eiseniibacteriota bacterium | reverse complement strand
TCTATTCGGTGATCTCGCCGGAAGGCTGCGCTTCGATCTTGTGGCGCGACGGAAAGAAGGCGCCGCTCGCGGCAGCTGCGCTCAGGCTCACGGCGCCCGATCTCAAGCGGCTGGGCGTTGTGGACGATGTACTGCCCGAGCTGCTCGGCGGAGCTCACCGCGACCCGGCGCGGGCGGCCACGACGCTGAAAGCCGCCGTGATCCGGCACCTGGACCGCCTGAGCGGTGTACGAAGCGAGGAACGGGTCGAGCGCCGCCTCCAGAAGTACCGGAAGATGGGAGTGTTTCGCGAGTGAAGCGCGCCTTGACCCTCCGAAATCGCGGTTGATAGACTCCTTTCGGTTCCATGACCCTCAGTCCCGACCTTCTCGCCATTCTGGTGTGTCCCGCCTGCAAGGGAGACCTCGTCTACAGCGAGGCCGCGCAGACCCTGACCTGCGACCGCTGCCGTTTGCGATACCGGATCGTGGACGACATCCCGGTGATGCTGGTCGAAGAGGCCCAGAAGTTCTGAAGTCCTTCCATCTGCCGCCGCGCCCGCGGCGCGGGCCGGGCCCGGCGCCCGCCTTGGCATGGGTGACGTTCCTGGTCCTCGGCCTGCCCCCATCCGCGGCGGCCGCCCCGCACGATCTGAACCTGCTGGCATCGGGCCAAGGCTCCACGCGCTTCACGGTCGAGGTCCCAGATGCGCAGATCGAGGCCGTGCCGCTCGCGGGCGGGGCGAGCGAGATCCGGATCGAGGGCTACGGCAACCAGGCGGCCCCAGGGCATCCCGCGCTTCCGGTGCGCGTCCTGCAAGTCGCCGTGCCAGCGGCGGGAGATGTGAGGCTGAGCGCGCGGGCCGGACCCGGGGAGACGCGCGAAGGCGTGCTGCTGGCGCCGCTGGGTCTGCTCCCGCGCGGCCACGAGAACGAGGCGCCGCACTACGAGCGCTCGAAGGCGGCCTACGCCGCCACGGCCGGCGAGGCGCCCGAGCGCGCGCGGCTGATCGGCGTGTCGTGGATGCGTGGCCAGCGCGTGGCCACGGTCGGCATCTTCCCCGCCGACTACGAGCCGGCCGCGCGCCGCGTCACGCTGTACCGCGAGATCGAGGTCGAGGTCGTGTGCGAGGGCGGAGCCGCAGCCGGCGCGCCGGCCGCTCTCCGCGATGCGTTCGAAGCCGTCTACCGCGAAGCGCTCGTCAACTACGAAGCCGGCAAGGCGTGGCGGCGGCCGCAGGGCGCAGCTTCGCTCCTGGGCTCGAGCCCGGCGCAGCGCCTCGCGACCGGCCCGCGCCGGGCCCCGGCACCCGCGGCCGTGCCCGACACCAGTCTGTTCGTGGGTCGCGACTGGATCAAGATCGCGATCACCAAGACCGGCTTCTACAAGGTGGACTTCGGCCAGCTCCGCAACACCGGCCTCTTCACATCCCTCCCGGACGGAGCGGCCAGCGCGCGCGTCGACGACCTGCGGCTGTTCACGTGGCCCGGGTATCCCGTGCTGCCGGAGAACAGCTACTGCGACTCGTGCGATTACCGCGAGGTGGCGATCAAGATCGAGGAGGCCGAGCCCGCCAACGGCATCTTCGACCAGAACGCCGACGCGTTCACGTTCTTCGCCCTCGGTCCCAGCGACTGGGCCGACCTCTACGACGCGTCGCAGCCGGAATCGGCGTTCGTCAACCACCCCTACGAGACCCGCAACTACTACTACCTGACGGTGGCGACCGGCGCGCTGCCGATGAGCGGGGCGCCGGCGCGCATCCCGACGATCACGCTGACGCCGAACGGCACGGAGACGACACCCGCGGACTTCGCCGCCCGTGTCCACGTCGAGCAGGACATCGAGTACCTTCCCGACCTGTCTCCCAACCAATACGGGTTCGATCCCAGCGTCTTCTGGGAGAAGTTCTTCTGGACCTCCATGCGAAACGGGAGCAGTGGGAGCCAGCTCTCGCCCGACGTGCCCACCCCAGGAGCGGACAGCACGCAGATCGCGACGGTCCGCGTCCGGCAGTGGGGCATCGACTCGGCCGTGGGCCCCAACGATCCGGGCTCATGCAGCGACCTGCCGGACCACCTGATGGAAGTGTCCGTCAACGACCAGCCGGTGCTCCCACCCCGCGAGGGTTGGTACTCGCGGCGGCCGTTCGCCTATGAGGCCGAGATTCCGATTGGCGCACTGCGGAAGGTGGCGAGCAACGCGATCACGGTCAGCATCCCCTCGGTCGCCGGCTGCGCGGGGAGGACAGACCGCAGCGCGCTGGCCTGGATCGAGGTGCGCTACCGTCGGAAGTTCGAGCCCGTGGGCGACGAGCTGGAGTTCGATTCCCCCGCGAGCGGCGGCGACCACCTGTATCGGCTCGGGCCGTTCACAACGGCCAAGGCCCCGCGAATCTTCGACGTGACCGACGCCTACGCGCCGCTCGAGATCGGCTCGGCCGACTCGACGGTCATCGCCGGCGGCTACCAGCTCTCGTTCGCGGCGCACGAGTCCGGGCTGCGCCATTACCGCGTGATCCCGAACGCGAACATCGGCCGCATCGCGGACGCCAACGTGTTCCAGGCGCCGGCCACGAGCCGCGTCAACCTGCGCTCGCGGACGCTCAGCGCCGATTACCTGCTCATCTATTACGACGGCTTCCAGGCCGCAGCCGACTCGCTGGCGGCGTGGCGCACCGGGCACCTGCCGCTCGACGGAGGGAGCCCGCCCTTCGACGTGACCAGCGTCCCGATTTCGGCCCTCTACGACCAGTTCTCGGGCGGCCGCACCGATCCGGCCGCGATCCGCAATTTCCTGCGCGCCGCCAAGTTCAACTGGAGCAAGGCGCCGGCCTTCGTGACCCTGCTGGGCGACGCATCCTACGACTTCAAGAACATCAAGGGCCTGGCGCCAGCCGGGCAGCCGGGGTGCCTCGTGCCCTCGTACGAGAACGCGTTCGACATCTCCAAGCAGTTCGCGACCGACGACTGGCTCCTCAACGTGGACAATCCCCTGCTGAACATCCCCGACTTCTACGGCGGACGCATTCCGGCCGTCGATCCCCAGAGCGCCAAGGATTTCGTGCTGAAGAAGGTGCTGTTCTACGAGCGCCAAGCCCCCACCGGAACCTGGCGCAACAAGGTGCTGCTGATCGCGGACGACGCCGAGCAGGGGTCGTCGGACGACGCGATCCACTGGGGGCACCTGTCGCAGACCTCGGAGCTGGACAGCACGCACACGCCGCAGCACGTGGACCGTGACTACGTCTATCTCCACACCTATCCCGACGGTCCCGGAGACACGAAGCCGGAGGCCAAGGCCCAGATCAAGCAGACCGTCAACGACGGCGCGCTGATGTTCAACTTCATCGGGCACGGCAGCCCCTTCAAGCTTGCGGACGAGACGGTGCTGAGCGACGTGGACGCCGGCACGTTCACGAACGCCGAGCGCCCCACGCTCTTCGTGGCGGCATCTTGCGACGTCGGCAAGTTCAGCGATCCCACGGTCCAGAGCCTGGGAGAGCGTCTCGTGCTCGCCCCCGGAGGGGGGGCGGTCGCTGTCATCTCCGCGACCGAGCTCGCATTCAGCGGCTTCAACGCCGCGCTCAACTGGGAGCTCTACGATCAGCTCTTCCACCGCCTGCCGGCGGACGGCCAGTACCACGAGAGCATCGCGGAGGCGCTCTTCATCGCGAAGGTGCTGAACTCGGGCGGGTCCGGCAGCGTCTCCAACAACAGCAAGTACGGGGTGATGGGGGACGCCGCAACGCGCCTCCTGCTGCCGAAACTCTGGGTGAGCCTCTCGCTTCATGCGTGCGAGACGTGCGCGCCCGCGCTCACCGAGGTGCAGCGCGGGACCACCGTGTACTTCCGCGGGCGCGTGTACGCGGACAGCAACGGCACGACGCCGGTGGCGCTGGACGGCGTCGCCGACATCCTGATCGAGGATTCCGCTCCGCTCGACCAGGCGCCCGACTGTCCGCTTTTCCCGGGCTGCAACAATCCGCCGATCAACTATTGGTTCCGCGCCGGCCCGATGTTCCGGGGCGACGTGACGGTCTCGGGCGGAGCCCTTTCCGGCAGCTTCGTCGTCCCGATCGAGGCCAAGGGCGGAGCGCGCGGCCGGGTGCGCGCCTACGTGAGCGGCCACACTTCGGCCGGCGGCGCCGAGACCGATGCGGTGGGGAGCATCTACACGCAGGTGTCGCCCGGCCTGCCCGTGACGGGCGACACCGATGGGCCGCGCATCACGCTCTCGTTCGCGAGCGGCAGCACGGTCGTGCGGCCGGACGCGCGATTGCGCGTGGACCTCACGGATCCGAGCGGGATCCTCATCACCGGGCATTCGCTCCAGAACGGGATCGTGGTCACGCTCGACGAGAACACGACGGCGCGGGTGGACATCACGCCGAGCTTCCGCTACCAGAACGGCTCGCACACAACCGGCACCGGGTACTGGGACTTGCCGAACCTGGCGGCCGGAGCCCACACCATCCGGGTCTCGGCGGCCGACAACCTGGCGGCTGGCCTCACCGCCGCCTCCCACCGCTCGAGCGCCACGATCGCCATCACGGTGGCCGAGACGCCGCCGCTCCAGATCGCGGATGCCTATCTCTTTCCCAATCCGACCGAATCGGGCCGGGCGACGAGCGGCGGGCAGTTCGTGGTGGACATGCTCGGGGATCCGGCCAACGCGCTGCTGCGGATCTACACCCTGTCCGGGAGGCTGATCCGGACCCTGGAGTTGTTCAACCGCCAGGGGCAGATCCAGATCCCATGGGACGGCCGCGACGCCGAGGGCTACCCCTTGGCCAATGGCACCTATTTCTTCAGGGTTCAGCTCAACGGGCGGGACGCCATGGGGGCGTCATCGGCCCAGTCCAAGGCCACGCGGGAGGGCCGGTTCGTCATCCTGAATCGCTGACGGCATGGGGGAAAAATGGCTGGAGCGAAAGCCTCCCTGCCGGTGTAGAATGCGGCGTCAGGGGAATCAAAGGGGATCGTCGTGTCTGGAGGGAGACTGCTCAATATGCGTCGCACCGTGGCAATACTTAGCTTTCTTGGCGCTATCTCGTTTGCAGGCAGCGCCTTCGCTCAGGGTGGAACAGGGATCGAATTGGATATCGCGCCCGGGGCGCGCCAGAACGGGATGGGGGCAGCTGGCGTGGCGATGGCCGACGACGCGACCGGCGTGACCTGGTGGAATCCGGCGGGCCTGGGCTTCGTGAACCGGTCTGCGATCGAGCTGACCTACGCCCAGCTCGCGCCCAACTTCGCGAGCGACATCAACTACAACTACCTGAGCTACGTGCACCCGCTGGAAGGGTGGGGGGCCTTCGGGATCGGGGCGGTGTTCGTTTCGCTCGGCCAGATCACTCAGACCAACACCGGCGGCACGGAGCTGGGAACGTTCGGCGCCAACGTGTTCTCTCCTGCGATCTACTACGGCACGCGCCTGCTGCCCGACTTCTCGGTGGGAGCGGCTCTCAAGTACGTGCGCCTGCAGTACGCGCCCACCAGCCTCCAGGGCGTCGGCACAACTTTCGCCGTGGATCTGGGCTCGCTCTACCGCATCCCGGCGGCGCGGCTCAACTTCGGCCTGACCGTCCAGAACCTCGGCCCGAGCGTGACGTTCATCAACGAGGACGCTGCGAGCCCGCTGTCGCGCATGGTCAAGCTCGGCTTTTCCTGGGAGGCGATCTCGCATCAGCAGGTCAGCCTGATCATGGCCGGCGACTACAACCAGTCCCTGCTGAACGGAGACATCCGCATTTACGGCACCGGGCTCGAGCTCCGGGTTGCGCAGCAGCTGGCCGGGCGCTTCGGGTACTTCGCGGACCCCTACGGCCACGTGGGCGACATCACGTACGGGCTGGGTGTGAGCTGGGGCAACCTCACGCTGGACTACGGGACCCATCCTCAGGCTCAGGATGCTGACCTGGACAACGTGAAGAAGATCACCCTGGGCTATCGCTTCTAGGTGAGTCCGCGCGCCTGCCCGCGTCCCAACGGTTCCCGGACTTGCGCGGTTCCTCGTTTGCGCTCCTACTAGCCGCAGCGACCGTTGCATCGGCGCCGGCCCGTGGTCTGGCCGGCCAGACACCTCCCGTCCGCTCGCCGGGGTCGTCCACGGTTTCGCCCGGCAAGGGCGCCGCCCCGATGCCGGGCGCCTGGCTCGAGATCCAGCGCCAGCGCGAGCGCCGCTGGCGGAGCTTCCCGGATCTCGTCGTTCATCCGAGCCGGGAGTGGGTGCCGCACTTCGGCGGGCGCCGCGGCGTGCGGGCGCCGCTCGAGAGCCTGCGCGGGGCGCGCCCGGGTGTGGCGGGGCCGGGGCGTCCACCGGGAGCGCCGCACGTGATCAAGGTGGCGCTGATCCGCATCGAGTTCAAGACCGATCGCGGAGGGAGCAAGTCCACGGGCGACGGGCGCTTCGATCTCAGCAACCCCGGCGACTCTGCACCTCGCATCGACCGGCCGCCGCACAATCGAAAGTTCTATCAGGATCACCTCGAAGCCCTGCGCCGCTACTACGACGTGCAGAGCTACGGCACGGTGGACATCCAGGGCGAGGTCTGGCCGCGCGACACCAGCCGGACCGGCGTGCAGGCCTATCAAGTGGGCGACATGGCGGACTACGGACCGTGGGCGTTCGGATCGAGCATCTATCCGGCCGCCGTCACGATGTTCCACGAGTTCCTCCTGGCCGCCGACGCGCAGGCCAAGGCGCTTCGCGATACGATCCCCTGGTACCGGTACGACGGCCTGCTCATCGTGCACGCCGGAAGCGACCTTCAAAGCGATGTGCTCCAGGACAGTCCCGAGGACATCCCGACCTTCACGCTCGGGGTGGCGGACACCGATCGCCTGGTCTTTCCCGACTCCATCAAGCGCTGCACTCCCGATCCGAGCGACACGCTGGCTGCGTACTGCCCGATTCGCGATTGCCTCTTCCTCCCCGAGACCATCAACCAGGACGGCTACTACGGCACGCTCAACGCCGTGATCGCCCATGAGGACGGGCACCTGCTGTTCGGGTTCTCCGACCTCTACAACTTCGAGACGGGTCTGCCGGTCGTCGGTTACTGGAGCCTGATGGACACGGGGAACCTGGCGGGGGGGGTGGTGCCCGTGTACGGCGGCGAGTCGATCTTCGCGGTGGGCCTGCTGCCTCCCAGCATCGACCCCTTCCAACGATTCTACGCCGGTGATGCGCTGACGTTCCGCGAGGTTTCCTACGATGGAGCCTCGACCCCGATGCTGGATAGCGAGCGCCATCCCGACATGCGTGCGGTCACGCTCACGGCCGACGAGTTCGTCCTGCTCGAGAACCGGGCGATCGCGCGGAGCGACGTCGACACGGTGACGGTGGTGCGGGATCCAGTGTCCCAGGTCATTCTCGGACCCCGGGACCCGGACCGCTACGAGTACGACGCGCTGCTGCCG